>JAUSQB010000363.1 GCA_030652715.1 Rugosibacter sp. | reverse complement strand
GAAACCGTTGCGATACTTGATGAATTGGTAGAGCTGGGGGTAAGAATTACTATTGATGATTTTGGCACGGGCTATTCAAGCTTGAGTTATCTCAAACGCTTTCATGTACACAAGCTCAAGATAGACCAGAGTTTCGTGCGTGACGTCACGACAGATATGGATGATGTGGCCATCGTCACAGCCGTTGTCAGTCTGGCGAAAAGCATGGAGCTGGACACTATTGCCGAAGGCGTTGAGCGGCTTGATCAACTCAATGTACTCCTCGGTCTGGGTTGCCAAAAATTCCAGGGCTATCTTTTTTCGCACCCCTTGTCAGGGCAGTCGGCGGATAGTATCTTCTGCCCGACTATGCCACAAGGCATGCAGCAGAAAATTTTCTTTTAATCAAATTAACTTATCGGAGCAGGAATAATGAATCAAATAACAACCGCCAGCGGCCTGAAGATTGAAGACAGCATTGAAGGCAGTGGCGAACAAGCGTGTGCTGGGCAAACAGTCACAGTGCATTACACGGGCTGGCTAACGGATGGGCGAAAATTTGATTCAAGCAAAGACCGCGATGAGCCGTTCGAATTTTTACTAGGCGAACGCCAGGTCATTGCCGGTTGGGATGAGGGTGTTGTTGGTATGAAAATTGGTGGTACCCGCACCTTGACGATTCCATCCGATCTTGGTTACGGTGCGCGGGGTGCAGGTGGAGTTATTCCACCGAATGCGACCTTGGTATTTGAGGTGGAGCTGCTTGGGTTATCTTGACTGTGCGCTGGTTTCTGTTGCGCTACCGCCCCTCCTCACCCCAGGGTACTTTCCAGAAACGGCTCTGCACATCCTTCGATCGGACTTAAGGCTTTGGGCTTTGCAGCGTATTACCAGCGCCGACTTTTTAAGTCGCTTTTAAGTTAAAGTGCCCTCTAAAAAAAGAATAAAAAAAACCCGATACCTAGGTATCGGGTTCAAACCAGTCCTTTGCGGACTGGAGGAGGAGACGATAAGATTAGCGCTAAATGAATCCGGTGTCGTTGATAAAAGTCAATTAAGCTGACTTTTTGCTTTTTGTTGCCAAGTTGCTGGAACCTACCGCATGAATAGTTGCCGTTGTCGCAGCAGCGACGTTGGCTTCAGTCATTTCAGTCACTTGTTTGGCAGCTTTGGTCATATTGTCATACGCCGAATTGGCAGCAGCAATGGCTGATTTGACAGCAGCCACAGCAACTTCAGAACCTGCTGGCGCATTCTTGAACGACTGATCCAGCGAGTTGGTCATGGTAGTTTTCATTTCAGCTATTTGCGCTTCAGAAGCCTTGGCCAGCTCGCTTTGTGTCTGTGTAGCAATTTCATAAATGCTGCGTGAGTATGCAAGTGATTTTTCGAGTGAAGGCTGGGCTAATGTCGCTTGCAGGCTGGCCAGTTCCTGTATGTCTTTTGCAGCAAGCAACGCCTTGGTATTGACGACGCTGTCTTCAAGAATGGTGCGGGCAGTGTTAAGGTTAAGTGCAGCCAAGCGTTCGGCGCTGGCAAAAACAGTGTTGGCAATCGTTAACATGGCTTCGATGCTGGCTTTATTGGCTTCGGCAAATTGAGCAGGTAATGTGTTCATGATTAGGCCCTTATAAAAAGTAACTTCAAAAAGTTGAGAGGCGGTAGCTACAGATCAGTTCTAAATAAATCCAAGTTAAAACTTTAGTAACAACTTTTAAATCTGAGCACCGATTTCTTCACTCTAGATACTTTTTAGAGGGATGGTGCGTTGCAACATGATTTGAATTATAGGGGGATGAATTCAGATGTCAAGCTATTTTTGTTGCGAAGCACAAAATTTTATTTAAAAAATATATTTATAAAACATGTAGTTATGTATTTCAATGGGAAGTTTCTTAAAATAATAATGCGGAGCAGCATTATCGGAAGAGTGATTTTTCCTGTCTTCTACATATACGAGCTTAATCTGTCAGTTTTACCGATTTTTGAAAGCTGGCTTCCGTTTTTGCAGAAAGGCTTCCATGCCTTCTTTACGGTCTTCCATGGCAAAGGCGGCATGAATGGTGCGACGTTCGAACAGCAAACCTTCATGCAGGCTGGATTCCCACGCACGGTTCACGCTCTCCTTGATCATCATCAGCATGGGTAATGAAAAATTAGCGATGGTCGTGGCGGCGGCAAGTGTTTCTTCCATGAGTTTGGCTGCGGGAATAATGCGTGCGACAAGACCGGAACGTTCCGCTTCTTCAGCATCCATGAGACGTGCGCTAAGGCAGAGATCCATTGCTTTGGCTTTACCTATGGCGCGGGGCAGGCGTTGTGTACCTCCAGCACCGGGGAGGATGCCGAGCTTAACTTCAGGTTGCCCGAATTTAGCGGTATCTGCGGCATAAATCATGTCGCAGGTCATGGCAAGCTCACACCCGCCGCCCAGGGCGAAGCCAGCGACTGCCGCAATGACGGGTTTTCGGCATTGGGCAATGCACTCCCAATTGCGAGTGATGAAATTGGTTTTGTATACTTCCATGTAGTCCCAATTCACCATGGCAGCAATATCAGCACCGGCGGCAAAAGCTTTTTCTGAGCCGGTGACCACAATGCAGCCGATATTTTCATCGGCTTCAAAAAGACGCAAAGCAGCACCCAGGTCATCAATCAGACCATCATTCAAGGCATTGAGCACTTCGGGCCGGTGCAAGGTGATAAGCCCGACTTTGCCATGAGTTGCGACGATTATGTTTTCATAATTCATTTTTCTGTCTCCTTGGGTGGTGTGCCTAGTGTTGTCGTTTCTTTCAAAGAAATACCGGTTGGTGTTAATGATTGAGAGGGTGTGGGGGCTGTAGAGGATGATGGAGTGTTCGCAGGTGTCGTACTGCGTGGCTGGATGACAGCGCGAACGCGCTCGCCGCTACCAGGTTTGGCTCGGGTGCCGTCCGGACCGCTGGTAACAACGTAGTTTTCTGCTTTCCCATCGTAAGAGATAAACTGACCGCGTACTTCATCCATCCCGCTTTTGACCCAGGCACGATTGTAAAAATCCGTTTTTTCGGTTTTTGCATCGTACTCAATACGCTCGGCCTCACCCTCAATGTACTCATCGCGCCCTTCGCGCTTTTGACGGAAGCGGGGCAGCGTTTTTGTGCCGGTAGAGACGCTACGTTGAAAACCGTTTTCATCCTGCGTTACCACAATACGCTCGGCACGAAAAATCAAGGTACCTTTAGTCAATTGCACATTGCCTTCAAATACCTGTATTTTTTTTATGTCATCGACGGTGACAGTATCTGCTTCGATATTTGTGGGTTTGTCGCGATCTGCTTTTTCAGCATGAGCAGCAGGAGCACTGCTCATGAGTACCGCAAGGGCGATGCAGTTCAACACGTTGTGAGATGCGTAGCGGAAAGATGTCATGGCAAAGTGGCCTGGTTGCGGTAAAGAGTGCCGGTCACACGGCCGTGCAGCACCGAAATACCGGATTTGTTGTCGAGTTCGAGACGGCTGCCCTTGATGATGCTCTTACCCTGTGTAATCGTGACGGGCGTTAAGGTGTAGCCGGTTTCATCATCTGGGAAAACCTTGAGCAGGCGGGTTTCCATTACGGTGGAAAGTGTTTGTGCATTAATTCCCTGACGCACCACGCGAACATCATTGATAAAGTCGATTTCTTTGGAATCCTTGCTGACTAATGCTTGTTGCGCAAAAATCTCGGTTTGCGGGGGGCGATGATTGGTAAGATGAGGGCTGATTACAAGCGTTGTGTCGTCGTCAGGGTAATGCGTCATTTTTTCGGCAATCAGGGTGTGCTGCAGCATGCCATTTGCATCAAATCGCCGCACATTGAAGTGCGAAATGATGTAGTCTGGATCATGTCGCAGCAGCTGTGAGGTGGCATCTTCTTGCATGATATGACTGATCCAGTAGGTGATGCCCACCAAGAGCATCATCAGCACCAGCGGTACGATCATCGAAGAACGATCCCTCATCTCAGACTCGTACCAGACTCATGACAAATATTGGGCCATGAGCGCATCCCAGTGGCCTTGTGCCCGCAAAATCAAGTCACAGACTTCGCGTGCCGCGCCTTTGCCGCCGCTTTTGGTGGCAACGTAGTCGACGCGGCTGATAACTTCAGCATGAGCATCCGCCGTGGTAGCTGAAAAACCGCAAGCGCGGAGGATGGGCAGATCAACCACATCGTCGCCCATGTATCCTGCCCGCGTAAAGTCGATCCCGCGTTGCTTGATGAGCTTTTGCATCACGCCGCGTTTATCGTCAATACCCATATGGAGCGATTCTATGCCCAGGTTCTGGGCGCGTAGTTCGAGTGCGCGAGAGCGACGGCCACTAATGATGACTACCTCGATACCGACGCGCTGAAGCATCCGAAGGCCGTGACCATCGAGGCTGGAAAAAGCTTTCATTTCATCCCCTGCCGAGGTGAAATACAAGGTGCCATCGGTGAGCACGCCATCAACGTCAAATCCCATCAGGGCAATGTTGGCGGCTTTGTTTTGTGGCGTATTCATCTGAGGTGCATTCATCAGACCACCTTGGCGCGAAATAAATCATGCATGTTAAGGGCGCCACAGAGTGTGCCCTGTTCATCAACAACCAGCAACTGGTTGATTTTGTGTATTTCCATCATCTCAACGGCTTCTACGGCTAATCGGCGTGCCTCAATGCTGCGCGGGTGCGTTGTCATGGCGTCGCTAACGGCCACTGTGCGTAAATCACCCAGCCGCGCCATGGCACGACGCAGGTCGCCATCGGTAAAAATGCCGACCGGTGCGGTGCTGTCATCATTGGCCGTGACTACCACCATGCCCATGCCGCCTTTGGTCATGACAGACAATGCTGCAGGGATGGGTAATGTCATAACCACGTGGGGAACATCGGTTTGCATCACATCGCCGACATGGGTGAGTAGTTTGCGGCCCAATGCGCCACCAGGGTGAGAGCGGGCAAAATCTTCCGCGCCAAAGCCGCGGGCATCCAGCAGTGCGACAGCGAGCGCATCTCCCAGTGCCAGCGCGGCGGTGGTGCTGGCTGTGGGCGCCAGATTCAACGGGCAGGCTTCCTGGTCGACGTGAGCGTCGAGGTGAACGTCGCTCGCCCGGGCGAGGGATGAAGCGGCATTGCCTGTAATGGCGATAAGCCGCCCACCCAGCCGCTTAACCAGCGGCACGATGGTGAGTAGTTCGTCATTCTCACCGGAGTTGGATAAGGCAATGAGCACGTCATCATGAGTAATCATGCCCAGATCGCCATGTACGGCTTCAGCAGCATGTACAAAATAAGCCGGTGTGCCGGTACTGGCAAGCGTCGCGGCAATCTTGCGTGCAACGTGACCGGATTTGCCCAGCCCGCTGACAATCACTCGGCCGCGGGTTTCGAGAATCAACGCAACTGCCGCTTTGAATTCTTCACCCAGGCGTTGCGCCAGCGCCGCTACAGCGGCTGCTTCGATTTCCAGAACGCGGCGGCCCATGGCAAGGGCATGATGATGAAGGTCAGTAGACGAGAGAGTTTGGCTCATGGGCGAGTGGCGTTTATGATAGCGGCAAATTATAACTGTCACCCACTGACATTCCCACTGAGATTTCCTGCGCGATGACCGATACCTTGCCTCTTGTTTTATTACTACTTGCAGCAGCAGTTGGCGTTGTTGCGAGCTTTCGTGCCATGGGATTGCCGCCTATTATGGGCTATCTGCTAGTTGGTGTGGTCATGGGGCCTCATGCGCTGGGGTGGGTGCCTGATACACCGCAGACGCGTCACCTGGCTGAGTTTGGGGTGGTGTTCCTGATGTTTTCAATCGGCCTGGAGTTTTCTCTGGCGCGCCTGTATCAAATGAAGAAAATTGTCTTTGGTCTCGGCGCAGCTCAGGTTGTGGTGACTACGGTAGTGGCCGTGCTCACGGCGCGGCTGTTTGGCGTGTCCTGGCTTGCGGGTATCGCATTGGGCGGTGCATTGGCCATGTCGTCTACCGCTATCCTGTCCAAACTGCTGGCTGAGCGCGGTGAGCTGGATGCGCCGCATGGCCGTGAGGTAATCGGTGTTTTACTGTTTCAGGATATTGCCGTAGTACCTCTTTTAGTGATTATTCCGGCGCTGACGCAGCCTGTCGAAGTCATGGCCGAGGCGTTATTGTTAGCTGGTCTTAAGGCCGCATTGTTGCTTGGCTTAGTGTTCTTCGTCGGCCAGCGTGCTTTGTCGGCTTGGTTTCACCTGGTGGCGCGCAGAAAGTCGGGCG
>JAUSQB010000357.1 GCA_030652715.1 Rugosibacter sp. | reverse complement strand
ATCCAGCTGCACGCCAGCACGCAAACCGATATTCGCACGCCAGAAAAAGCGCGCTTTTTGCAGGACGTGGGCTTCTCGCAAATCGTGCTGGCCCGCGAACTGTCGCTCGTTGAAATTGAACGCATCCGAATGGCGACCGATGCGGACAAATGCACGCTGGAATACTTCGTGCATGGCGCGCTGTGCGTGGCGTTTTCCGGCCAGTGCAACATCAGCCACGCGCACACCGGGCGCAGCGCCAATCGCGGCGAATGCTCGCAAGCCTGCCGCCTGCCCTACACGCTGGAAGACCACCAGGGCCGCATCGTTGCCTACGACAAGCACTTGCTGTCAATGAAAGACAACGACCAGAGCGCCAACCTGCGCGCCTTGATTGCGGCCGGCATCCGCTCGTTCAAGATCGAAGGGCGCTACAAGGACATGGCCTTCGTGAAGAACGCCACCGCGCACTACCGCCAGCTGCTTGACGCCATCATGGAAGAGCAACCTCAGTTCATGCCCGCCTCATCTGGCCGCACCACGCACCGGTTCACCCCGCAGCCGGAAAAGACATTCAACCGCAGCACCACGGATTATTTCACCCACGGCCGCAAGCACGACATCGGCGCGTTTGATACACCCAAGTTTGCCGGGGAAGCCATTGGCACGATCAGCCGCATCGGCGCGGACTGGTTCGAGATTGATGGCGATATCGAACTGCACAATGGCGATGGCGTGAGCTATCAGCCGCCGACCAACAAGGGCGCAAACAAGCTCGCTGGCATGCGCATCAACGTGGTGCAGGGCAAGCGGCTTTACCCCAACGAAATGCCGGATGATTTGAAGCTGGGTATCACCGTTTACCGCAATCGAGACCAGGCCTTCGAGCGTGCGCTGGAAAAGGAATCCGCCCAGCGGCTGATCCCCGTGAGCCTTGCCTTGTCGGCCAGCAACAACGCACTGCAACTCACGCTGACCGATAGCGACAGCAATACAGTCACCGTGCAACGCGAAGCCACGATAGAGACTGCCCGCGATACCGACAAGGCGCTGGCTACCTTGCGCAGCAATCTCGCCCAGTTGGGCAACACGGACTTCGCCGCCGCGCAGATTGAGATTGCCGCGCCCTGCTTCGTGCCCGCGTCCATTTTGAAATCCCTGCGCCGCGAAGGCATAGATCAACTCATCAAAGCGCGAGAAACCAGGCGCCCCCGCCTGCCGCGCGCCACGCCCGTTACGCCTCCCGTTGCCTATCCCGACAAAGAACTCACTTTTTTGGGCAATGTGTTCAACAAACACGCCCGCGCGTTTTACAAAAGGCATGGCGTAGAACTGATTGCCGATGCCTATGAAGCCAACACCACAGCGGGCGACGTCTCGCTCATGATCACCAAGCACTGCCTGCGCTACAGTTTCAACCTGTGCCCCAAGGAAGCGAAAGACTGGCAGCTCAAAGGCATCAAGGCTGAACCCATGACCTTGATCAACGGCAACGAACGCTTAACGCTGCGTTTTGACTGCAAGGCCTGCGAGATGCATGTGGTGGGCAAGCTGAAAAAGAACCGCGTGATTCCGCTGGTCCCATTTAACGCGGCGCATTGAGGCGCATTGCAGATCGGATCGCCGTTGTGCCACAGCCGACTTTTCGAGCATTCATTGAGCAATGAATGCGCTCATACGGTAGAGTGGATACAGGCACCCAGATCATTCCCTCCAACAACCATCCGCATTATTTGGCACGTTGCCATTGGATTGCGCCAGCTATGAGCGCCCTGTCGCCTACCGCCATAAACGCCGGATTGAGGATGGGCCTGTCCAGGCCATACTGCAACGGCTCGCCGGAAAAATTGACCACTGCGCCACCGGCTACTTCCAGCACGCACTGCGCCGCCGCCGTATCCCATTGGCTGGTCGGGCCGAAACGCGGATAGAGGTCAGCCTGCCCTGCGGCGATGCGGCAGAACTTCAGCGAACTGCCAGCGGCTATGAAAGTATGCTCATGCGGCAAGCTGGACAACCACGCAGCAAGCTCGTCACCCCCATGCGAACGGCTGCCCATCACGCGCAACGGCTGGCCTGTACTGCAAGGGGCCGCCTGCAGGGTGCGGACATCTTGAGCTTGTCCGCCTCGCATCCACGCGCCCAGCCCGCGCGCGGCGTAGAACAGCTCACCCAGCGCAGGTGCCAGCACAACGCCAACGATGGCTTGTCCTCGATGCACCAGCGCGATGTTTACCGTGAACTCGTCGTTGCGCTTGAGGAATTCCTTGGTGCCATCCAGCGGATCGACCAGAAAGAAAGTATCAGCCGCCCCTCCCCCATTGGAAACCGACTCTTCAGACAAGATAAACACACCCGGGAAATGCATTTCCAGACCCTCGCGGATCACGCGGTCAGCCCGCAAATCGGCCTCGGTCAGCGGCGAAGCATCGTCCTTTTGCCAACCGGCGAAATTCTGCGCATATACCGCCATCACCTCGCGGCCGGCGGCCTCGGCAATCTGGCACAACGCCGTGAGTTGCTCCTGTGTCATTTTCATGCAGCCACCGTCCACCACAGCTTTCCCCCTATCGATAGCAATACCATCGCCAGCACGCCGCGCAGCAAGGCATGCGGCAACCGCGCCGACAACATCGCCCCGACGATCACTGCCGGGATTGAGCCGAGCAGCAGATGACCCAGCAAGCCAAAATCCACATTGCCGATCAATAAGTGCCCCAGCCCGGCAAACATCGCCAGCGGGATGGCATGCACGATATCCGTCGCGATCAGGCGTGGCGGCGTCAGCCGCAACGGATAAAGATAAGCCAGAAACACTGCACCCAGCGCACCTGCCCCTACCGAAGTCAGCGTCACCAACACCCCCAGCACCGCACCGGCCAGCACGGTCATCGGCATCTGCATCGCCTTGAAATGCCCGCCATCCGTCGTGCGCAACTTGCGTCCCAGGGCATGCAGGGGCTTTTGGAACAACATGCCCACTGCCGTCACTATCACTGCTGCGGCAATCGCCGTCTTGAGCAAAGCTACTGCCGATTCATCAATCGGGTGGAGTTTCATCCACACCAACGTCAACGCCGCAGCCGTGATACTGCCCAACCACAAACGGCGCACCACCGGCCAGTCTATCAAGCCGTTGCTGTGATGGACCCGGGTCGCAAACAACTTGGTAATCGCGGCAAACCACAAATCGGTGCCAACTGCGGTCATGGGCGCAACCCCAAACACCAGCAACAGCAGCGGCGTCATCAGCGCACCACCGCCCACGCCAGAGAGCCCCACCAGCAGGCCGGTACCCGCGCCTGCCACAACCAGCATCCAGTCCAGGATCACCGCACCTGGGGCAACAAGCCGCGCTGCTGCAGATAATCCAGAACCTGGCTGACACAAGCCTCCAGCGGCTGGGTTGCCGTATCTACCACCAGTTCCGGCTTTGCTGGCGCTTCGTAAGGCGATGAAATGCCGGTAAACTCCTTCACCTCCCCTGCCCGCGCGCGCTTGTAAAGCCCCTTGACATCGCGCGTTTCACAAACCTCGACACCGCACTGGCAGTAGATTTCAATAAATTCGCCCGGCATCATCATGCCGCGCACGCGCTCGCGGTCGGCACGGAAAGGCGAAATGAACGCCGTCAGGGCAAACAAGCCGGCATCGATCATCAGCTTGGCCGTTTCTCCGATGCGGCGGATGTTCTCCGTCCTGTCCGCCACTGAAAAACCCAGGTCGCCACACAGGCCATGGCGCACGTTGTCGCCATCGAGCACATACGTGCGGCAGCCCAGCTGGTGCAATTGCGCCTCCACCGCGTGAGCCAGGGTGGATTTTCCTGCCCCCGAGAGACCGGTAAACCACAGAACGGCGCTGCCATGACCGTTCTGCCGCTGGCGGTCGGCACGCTTGATCGTGGCTTGATGCCAAACGACATTGCTGCTCTTGGCTTCAGTCATCGCTAAATAAATACCTTTATCGTTCGCAATTTCTCGCGTGATCTTTTGGATAAACCCTAAGCAAACAAACGGAATGCCCCATAAATCAGGCCGACGAGCCCTGCCGCACCAATGCCCAGAATGGCATAAGCAGCCCGTTCCATGTTGTTCAGGTCTTTTTTGATTTGCGCACGGTCATTGACATTGGGAAACTCAGTATCAGGCACCGGCACACCGATAAACTCGCACAAGGGCTGCCAGCCCTGGTCTGATGAAAACACCAAAAGCTGACCTGGTGGCACAGCGGCTTTTACCTCTTCAATGTATTGATGATAATGCGCGATCGCCTTGTCGCGGTCAGCCATGGTGCCCTTGTGGGAACGCTGCCAGACCAGCTTGCGCACCATGTCGCTGAATTTTCGGCCAAAGGGTGTGGTCAGCTCAAGCACCTTGAACTGCCACCGCAGTTCTGTTGAATAGATGGTATCCACCGAGCTTGCATACCAGGCCTCGGCACCACGCGGGTGCAGGGTCAGGATAACCTTCGCGTCAGGATACGCCGCCAAAAGTTCCCGCCATACGCAACACGCCGGGTTGTCCATCGTCGCCGTGTAATTTGAAAAAACCCGATCCCAATCGTGCTGCGTACCCGGTTCGCTATTTGCCACCGCGTGCCAAAAATCCAGGTGGGATTTGTTTGCCTTGTTCTTCCGCACCTCCTCCATGTGGTAGCAAGGAAAACCCAGCTGGTTAAGCGCCGTATAAACAGACATCGTACCCGTGCGCCCGAAACCGGCGCCAATGATCTTGAGTGGCATGCGTGTGTATCTCCTCTTTTTGAGCTTATTCTTGAGCCGCTCCTTGGGCTTCTCCTGACGGATTTTAAGCCAAGTGCATCGCAGACCCGCTGGAAACATTGTCGCACATCCATCGGATGCGCGCCGCTCTCACGCCGCCAGATCGAACACCAGTACCTCAGCTTGCCTGCCATTGGCAAGACGAATGCTCTTTTCATCCGCCGTCATCACTGCATCCCCGGCGTCAAGGCTCGCACCATTCACCTCCAGCGTGCCCCGCGCCAGATGCACATAGGCTTTGCGGGCAGGGTCAAGCGCGAGTTCAATCTGTTCTGCGCCATCAAAAAGCCCCAGGTAAAGCCTGGCGTCCGCGTGTATCGTCACGGCATCTTGCGCGCCATCGGGGGAGGCCACCAAGCGCAAGACGCCGCGCTTTTGCTCTGGCGGAATGGTTTTTTGCTCGTAGCCAGGGGCAATGCCCATGACATTGGGCAAAATCCAGATTTGCAGCAAGTGCGTTATCTGATCTTTGGCGTGATTGAACTCGCTATGCAAAACGCCCGTTCCTGCGCTCATGCGTTGCACGTCGCCCGGCGGAATGCCCTCGATATTGCTCATGCTGTCCTGATGCGCGAGCTCACCTGCCAGCACATAGCTGATGATCTCCATATCCCGATGGCCGTGCTTATCAAAGCCTTTGCCCGGCGCAATGAAGTCCTCGTTAATCACGCGCAGATTGCCCCAGCCCATAAAAGCCGGGTCATGATAATCGGCGAATGAAAACGAATGATAACTCCTGAGCCAGCCGTGGTCGGCGTAACCACGGTCTTGCGATTTGCGCAGGGTAAGCATGAAGGCGTCTCCTTGTTCATGGTTGAGATAGTCATATTAACAATCCCATTGGCAGACCTCACCATTTTGATGACCCCTTCAAGCGAACTGAAGAGGTTAGTTAACGGCAGCGAATATCACCCTATGCTTTGATTGCAAAATCTGCGATGTACGCCGTTGCAAGATGAGAATAAGGTCAAAGCCGGTTGAACTGATAAAGATTCTAGA
>JAUSQB010000350.1 GCA_030652715.1 Rugosibacter sp. | reverse complement strand
ATTCCCATTTTTCCTGGTGACAGAATTCATGATGGATCATCATCATACTTGACCTTTTCATGCTTTTTCAATAACGCGGAATTATTCCAGTTATAAGTACCCGCAATGCGATCCATGAAATCAAGATGCGTTCGATATTCGCCATAACCTGCCGCTGCTGCTGCATCGACCAGATCGCCGAACAGCTTGTGGGCGCGCGCCTTTTCTTTAGGATCATTGCGATCAAACGTGAGGCAGAAAATATGGTGCATATCCCGCCAGCCCACGGCAAACTCGCCGCAATAGTCAAAACCCGCCTTGTTGCAGCGGTCACGAATCAGTTCGTACTGCTTGGTGGCATCCACGCCTGTCACTGGCGAAATAGGCGAGAAATCAATGTGCGCGCCATTGGGTATCCAGTTCATCACACTGTATTCCGTCATGTTCGGAATACCCGCACCCAGTTTTTTGCGATATTGCCACGCCACATCATCCGCACCTCGATCTTCATCAAAGTAAAACTTTGCGCCCGGAATACTGGCGAAACTGTCACGAATGACTTCCCAGGTGTTATCCATCATGGGAGGAGGGCCATACAAGGCACCGTAGAAATTCCACGCGCCAATTTTCAGGTCGCTGCGCATTTTTTTGCGCACGCTATCGGGGATAGGGCCTTTACCGGTGTAATAATCGCGGCGCGTCACTTGCACTGCCGCCTCCCACAGCATCTCCACCGTCATCGCAACGGCGGGGATCAGCATATTCACTTTAAGCGGGCGCAATACTTCGGTAATCGCATGCAGATCACTCTCCTTTTCAAAGGTGATCATGTACGGACGATAACCCGGTGGCTCAGGCATCAGCCACATCCCGACTTTGGTGACTACGCCAAAATTGGATTGCGTAAACAAGCCATCCACCGATGGGCCAAAACCATATTTATAGAGATGATTCGTCTGGCTGCCCGGCATCGCACCCATACCCGTTTGAACCAAGGTGCCGTCCGCCAGCATAACTTCCATGCCGCACTGCATCGTCACGTGATCGCCATACGGAGTATAGCCCACGCCATGCTCGGTCATGTTAGGCAGCACGCCACCCCAGCCTGGCGCTGCGCAATCCACCCACAGTTTGCTGCCAATTTTTTGCAGATGGCGATACAGATCAATGTAGCTCACGCCAGGCTCTACCACAGCATAACCGTGCTTTTCATTCACTTCAAGAATACGGTTCATGCGCTTGAGATCGAGCACAATGTAGCCCGCCTTGCGTGGCGCCGGACCGCCGTAGGCAAAGTTCTTGCCTGTCGAAATCGTCCACAGCGGCGCCTTGTAGTGGCGCGCTACTTCCAGTACGCGTTGCAATTCTTCGATATTTGCAGGAGCAACAGCAGCCGACGGCTGATGCAACTCGGCCGGGGTGGTCAGATAGGCGTCGTTATAGGCTGGCAACTCCCACTGGGGATCAGTAAATACAAATTCGCGACCAACAACCTTTTTCAGGTCGGCCAGTAACGCAGCAAACTGTTCGCGCTTTATTCCGGGGGGTAGAACGGATTCCATCAGACAACTCCTTTCGGCCAAGCCAGTAACGACACAAGATCGCTGCCCGGCCAGGCATGCGAATTCAAATCCAGTGTTTTGCGCTCGGCATCCGCAGAAAACTCACCCCGCGTCATGGAGGCGAGCACCACGGCGTACTGCGCTGGGTCACGCACACGATTCAACCAGCCGGAAATCTGATTCATCGGCGCATCCAGGCCAGACAATTCATGCCGCATCCCGCTATCCGCCTGACGGCTATGCCGCCCTTCGAGCACGACTCGCCAAGTTGGCTCCAACATGCTGCGCACAGCAAACACTGTTGCCGACCTGCCCAGCACGGCCAGCGAACGGCCACGGGCAGAAGTCAGCGCATCCAGCATCGCACTCCAGCCGGCCGCATCATCCAGCGTCACCGTCTGATAAGCAAGACCAATCTGACGCACGCCAGCGGCCATATCGGCACCCATGGCGGCATCTGCCTCAAACAAACAAAGACTGTTTTCGGTCTCAGCCAGACCACCGGCTACGGCATTGGTCGCCATGCCAAGCGAGGTGAGTAGCGGTAACGCAGCACCGCCACTCACCGTCGCCCGCAGAAAAGTCCGCCGCGAAGATAGAGTTATGCTCATTGGATTTTTTCACTCCCACAAAATTATTCATGACGCACAGAAAATAAAAATGATCCTTTCCGCGCGTCATGCCTTGATTATTATTTGGCAAACATGAATGCACCCACCGGAACTACCCCGAGGAGTACACCATCCGCCCTCCCTGCGACACTAAAAAACTAGCGAGCCAACCGCACTCATCTTGCCACTTCACAGATGATAAAAATGGAACACTTATCCATACTCATTCATCCACACTCACTCAATATCAGTACTGAACAAGCTTAAAGGGAGCTCAGGCAGCCTCAAGCAAGAAATCAGTAACCAGCTTGGTAAAGCGGTTTGCATGCTCGATTTGCGTCCAGTGGCCACACTGTCCAAACACGTGCAGCTGTGACTTGGAAATCAACTCGAACAGCTTGAGCGAAGCGGATAACGGAAGCACCTGATCTTCACGACCATGGATAATCAACGTGTCCTTTTGCAAGGCACGTAAATCTTCTTCGCGACTGGCCAGCGCATCAACCCAGCGCTGACGGGGTGCTGGGAACATGCTGGAAAATGCCTCTTGATATCCAGGGCGGATACTGGCCTCATAGCGCAGCTGCGCCAGCTCATCAGTCACCAAGCTTCTGTCATAAGCGAAGATATCCATGATCTTGCGCATATTCTCGAACGAAGGCTGATAACCCCACACATCATCCAGTCCTTGGGTGAGCTTGAACGACGTACCCGCCGCACCCATCAACACCAGGCGATTCACCCGCTCCGGCGCGCGAATGGCCAGCGCCAGCGCCAAGCCGCCGCCAAAAGAATTACCAACGATGTGCGCACGCTCAATTTTCAATGCATCCAGCAAGCCCAAGGCATGGCTCACCCAGTTTTGCATGGAGTACTCAACTCCAACTGGGCGTTCGGTGTAACCAAAGCCCACCATATCCGGGGCAATTACGCGAAAGTTTTTGGACAATACAGGCATGCTCAGGCGCCAATTGGCAAAGGCCGTGACGCCCGGACCCGAGCCGTGGATCATCAATACGGGTTCCCCGCTGCCCTGATCGTGATAGTTTGTTGCGATACCGTTGGCAACAATGGATAAACCGATTTCTGGATTACTGCTCACCACATCTCCTTCATTGAGTTAATGACTAAATATTCATCTAAATGGTTTTTTCCCATTTTGTCACAAAAAAGGGTTGCATAAACCTCGTGCTTGGCTTTTTTTGAAAAGCCCCAGCAAATCGAACAACTGTAAAAGTTTGCTCTGCACCATCCGTGCTACAAGCAACAGAGTCAGCGCAAGCCATCATGCCCCTTATAATGCACCGCACCTAATGGGCTGCCATCCTCCTTTTGTACGCACACCATGAAATCCAGCACTAACACGAGCTATTCCTCCGCACCACGTACCAGCCGCGAGCTATATCTCCGCCTTCTGGGTTACGTGCGGCCCTACTGGCGCATATTTGCACTGGCCATTCTTTTTATGGCAATTGCCGCCGCCACTGAGCCGATTTTTCCTGCACTCATGAAACCTTTGCTGGATAACGGCTTCGGCGGCAAGGCAACCGGGGTATATAACCCCTGGGTGCTGCCACTCATCATTGTGGGTGTTTTTTTGTTGCGCGGCGTGTTCGGTTTTTGTGCCGACTACGCGCTTGCCTGGGTTTCCAACAAGGTAGTGCTCGATCTGCGCAATGCCATGTTCAAACGCCTGGTGCAATTGCCCACCACGTTTTTTGACAACCAGTCATCGGGCGCGGTCATGTCACGCATCGCCTACGATGTCACCGGCGTAACCGGTGCAGCCACGGGCGTGCTGACCATTTTGGTTAAAGACACGCTCGCAGTCGTCGGGTTATTGAGCTGGATGTTTTATCTCAACTGGATGTTGAGCCTGATTGCGTTAGTCATGATCCCCGCCATTGCGCTGGCGGTACTCAGTTTCAGCAAACGCTTGCGCGCGACCAGCCGCGGTGTACAGCGCGCCATGGGCGAGATCATGCATGTGCTCGAAGAAAGCATTGAAGCCCATAAAGTGGTCAAGATTTTTGGTGGCCAATCCTATGAAGGACGACGGTTTGCTGACGCCAGTGGCACGCAGCGCAGCCAGGCCATGCGCCAAACCATTGCTGCGGCAGCCCTCGGCCCGATCGTGCAACTGTTTGCCGCCCTGGCGCTGGCGACAATCATTACGGTTGCCATCCAGCAATCCAACACCAGCGACCAAACCACCGTGGGAAGCTTTGTCTCATTCATTACCGCGATGCTGATGCTGCTGGCCCCGCTCAAGCGGCTGACGGATATTAACGCGCCACTGCAACGCGGGCTGGCAGCCGCCGAAAGCGTATTCGACTTGATCAATCAGACACCTGAAGATGATTTTGGCACCACCGTTCTCGGGCGCGCCAACGGTAATGTCATATTCCGTGATGTTCATTTGCGCTACCCCGATGCCTCCCGTGAAGCCTTGGCGGGTATTAACCTCTCGCTGCCTGCAGGAAAAACCGTTGCACTGGTAGGCACATCGGGCAGCGGTAAAACGTCATTGGCGAATTTATTGCCTCGCTTTTATCACCCCACATCCGGCGAAATATTGATTGACGACCACTCGATCGAAACGCTAACCATTGCCTCATTACGCGCAAACATTGCCTTGGTGTCGCAGGATGTCGTGCTCTTTAATGACACAGTTGCCGCCAATATTGCATATGGCCTGCAGGGTGTCACACAAGAATCCTTAGAGCAGGCGGCACGCGCAGCGCATGCGCTGGAATTCATCGAAACCATGCCGCAAGGCTTTGCCACGCTGATCGGCGAAAACGGCGTCAAGCTCTCGGGCGGGCAACGCCAGCGTTTGGCGATTGCACGGGCTATTCTTAAAAATGCGCCGATACTGATTCTCGATGAAGCCACCTCTGCACTCGATACCGAATCCGAACGCCACGTGCAGGCAGCGCTGGACGTGTTGATGAAAAACCGTACCACGCTGGTGGTCGCCCATCGTCTATCCACCATCGAGCATGCCGATCGCATTGTCGTGCTGGAATCGGGGCGTATTGTTGAAGAAGGCTGTCACGCTGAGTTGCTCGCAAAAAATGCAGCGTATGCCAACTTTTACCGTATGCAAAGAACCACCGAAAATCAACAACTCTCGTGAGCATAAACATACTGCACACAGAATCATCGCTCGGCTGGGGTGGGCAAGAAAACCGCACGCTCAATGAACTGACCGGGCTGCGCGCCCTGGGATATCAGCCGTTGCTGGCCTGCCCGCCCAACGCTCGCTTAGGCGCGCGAGCGCGCGAAGCGGGTTTTGAAGTGATAGATATTGCCATGCGTGGTGCACTCGACTTGCCCGCGCTGTGGAAGCTCAGACGCTTAATGGCCTCGCGCCGCATCGACATCGTAAACACCCACAGCGGGCGTGACACCCAGTTGGCTGGCATGGCCGCGCACACGCTGGGAAAGCAGCGGCCACGCATCGTGCGCACGCGGCATCTGGCGCTGCCGATTTCTTCCCTGTTCAGCTATGTCACGCTGCCGGACCATGTCGTCACAGTCAGCCGCTTTGTCGCAAGTTACCTCGCCTCGGCCAAGGTGCCGGTGGAACGCATTACCGCTGTACCCACGGGCATCGACCTAAGCCGTTATCAAGCCACGACACCTGGCAGCTTGCGGGCAGAATTGGGCTTGAACAATGACACACCGCTCATCGGCACAGTCGCCATTTTGCGTCGCAAAAAAGGGCACGCCGAGTTGATTGAAGCCATCCCCGCCGTGCTGGAAAAATTCCCCGGCGCACACTTTGTTTTTGCCGGTGACGGACCGCAGACAGACAACTTGAATCAACGCATCCATGAACTCGGTTTAACCCGCAACGTGCACCTGCTGGGACTGCGTCGTGATGTCGTCAATGTGCTCGCCTCGCTCGATCTGTTTATCCTGCCCACGCATCAGGAAGCGCTGGGCACGGCCTTTATTGAAGCGGCCGCCATGGGCGTGCCTGCCATCGCCAGCCGCGTAGACGGTGTGCCCGAGGTTGTTTGCGATGGCACAACCGGGCTGCTTGTCCCTGTCGGCGACAGCGTAGCCATTGCCGCCAGCATCATCCGCCTGCTAACAGACACCCCTTTGCGAGAAGCGATGAGCGCAGCCGCACGACCTTGGGTAGAGGCACATTACTCGCGTGAAGTGATGGTCAAGGGCATGCTGGCCGTATATCAAAAACTGCTGGCTGCAAAAAACTGACCCGTGAAAACGGCGCACGGCATCCCGGTCTTGATGTACCACCATGTGAGCCCAAGCCCGGGCCTCGTCACCGTCTCGCCTGCAACATTTCACGCACAGATGGCCTGGCTTGCCAAACATAACTACCGCAGCATAGGCACCGATGATCTGGCGGCCTTTCTGAATGGCAAGCCACTGCCTGAAAAATCCGTCATGATCACCTTTGATGATGGCTATCTCGACAACTATCTTTACGCACATCCGGTGTTGCAGGCGTTTGGATTGAAAGCGGTGCTATTTATCATCACCGGCTGGCTGGGCGAAGGCGAGCCGCGTCACTCGCCGCATCATCATTCAAGAAAAGTCGGCGCTGGCGAGACGGCGTACCATCCTCCGCTCACCCCATCGCATCGCACCTGCATGGAAAAAATCGCTGCCGGACAAGCCGATGAGGTCATGCTGCGCTGGAGCGAAATAGCCGAAATGCGTGCAGCAGGCAGCTTTGAATTTCATTCCCACACCCACACCCATCAGCGCTGGGATCGCTTGATAAGCGACCCGCAAGAGCGTCGCATAAGACTAGCTGAAGATTTGGCCGCCTCGCGCGCCGCGCTGGCAACGCATCTGGGCAGCGCATCGCCGCATCTGTGCTGGCCGCAAGGCTACTTTGATGCCGATTACCAGGCTGTGGCACATAGCGCTGGGTTCAAACACCTCTACACGGTGAATAAAGAAACCTGCACCGCAAAGACACCCATTGCCGCCATTCCCCGCGTGGTGGTGAAAGATCGTGCAGATGGATGGTTTGGACGGCGTCTATGGCTTTATCGCCATCCAATGCTCACGCGCGCTTACCTCGCTTTACGCGGCAGTTAATGCCATCGCAATATTCAATGTGTCAAACGTCTTTACGCAGCGTGCGTCAGTCCGCCTTCAACGAGAATATCCTGCCCTGTGATATAGCCGCTCCCCGATGAGAGCAGAAACGCCACGGTTTCGGCAATTTCATCCACCCGACCGGCACGGGCCATGGGAATCATCGCGCACGTCGCTTCATCCACCGGAAAGCTGTCAATAAAACCCGGCAACACGTTGTTCATACGTATGCCCGCTGCTGCATAGCGTGTCGCATACAGCTTGGTAAAGCTCGACAACGCGGCGCGAATGGCTGAAGAAATAGGATAACCCGGTGTAGGCTCCTTCGCGCCGTAGGTGGAAATATTCACCATCGCCCCGCCACCCTGGCTCTCGAAAACCGGCGTCACCAGCCGCGACATGCGCACCACATTCAGCAGCAAAAGATCAAGCGCGGCATGCCAGTCATCATCGCTCAAAACCAGCAACTCGCCACTCGCTGCATGGCCTGTATTATTGACGACGGCATCAATGCGGCCATAGGTAGCCAGCGCCAGATCAACCAGCCGTTTGAGATCATCCGTTTCAGTCACCGAGCCTTGCAAACCAACACCGCCTGATTCCTTCGCCAGGTGAATGACGCGCTCGGAGCGTGCCATCAAAACCACTTTATAACCCTGTGCCGCCAAGGTGCGGGCACAGGCCGCGCCCATGCCCTGGGAAGCTGCCGTGATGATGGCCACTTTATTGTCTTTGGTCTGTTCGCTCATGCAAAACTCCTGGTGAAATCAGGCAGGCAACTGCAACGACTTGTACTGGAGAAACTCTTCTATCCCATAGCGCCCCATCTCGCGGCCCAGGCCTGATTGTTTATAGCCACCGAACGGTGCTTCGATATTAAAAGCGCCGCCATTGATTTCCACCTGGCCGGTTTGCAAGCGGCGCGCAACTTTTTGTGCACGCGCCACATCAGATGACCACACCGCGCCAGACAAGCCATAGGCCGTGCCATTGGCAATGGCAATCGCTTCTTCTTCATCGCGGCAGGTGATGATGCAAAGCACCGGGCCGAAAATTTCTTCCTGGGCAATCACGCTATCGGGTGCAACGCGACCAAAAATAGTGGGCTGAACATAACAGCCGCGCTCAAGTCCTTGAGGGCGATCCGGACCACCGCACAACAGCTCGGCGCCTACCTCTATGCCTTGGCGAATCAAGCCCACTACGAGGTCCCGCTGCGCTGTGGACACTAACGGCCCCAGTTTGGCGGTATCCCCCATGGGGTCGCCCACCGTGAAGCGAGCCGCCACTTCGGTGGCTATCTTTGCCGCTTCGGCATATCGCGCCTCTGGCACAATCAGGCGCGTCAGTGCCAAGCACGTTTGGCCAGAATTCAGAAAACAGGAATTCACCGTTGCACGCACCGCCGCTTCAAGGTCAGCATCATCCAATACCACCGCAGCAGATTTGCCGCCCAATTCCAATGTCACGCGTTTCATGCGCTCTGCTGCCAGCGCGCCAATGCGTGCCCCGGCGCGGGTAGACCCCGTCATGGAAATTAAATTGACATCGGGATGCGTCACCAGTGCTTCGCCCGCAGTCGGGCCATAACCCGTAATCAAATTAAAAACACCCGGTGGCAAACCGGCCTCTTGAATAATGTCAGCGAGGACAAACGCCGCCAGCGGAGCGACTTCAGAAGGTTTCCAAACCACGGCGCACCCCGTGGCAAGAGCAGGCCCAAGCTTCGTGGCAATCTGGAATAACGGATAATTCCACGGCGTAATGCACGCCGCCACACCGACGGGCTCTCGCAGCACTAAAGAGTTGCCAACGCGCTCTTCAAAACTAAATTCCCGCGCATGGCGAGCGCACACTTCAAGAATCTGGATCGGCAAACCCACCTGCATGCGGCGACCCATTTTTCGCGGCATGCCAATATCTGCAGCGATGAGATCAGTCAGCTCCTCAGTGCGCGCTTTCAAGCCTGCGCAAATGCGCTCGATAAAGTCAGCACGCACTGCTGGCAATGTTGCACTCCACGCGGCTTGCGCATCTCGCGCTGCGACAACAGCACGGTTGACATCCGCCGCATCCGCGTCCGGTATCACGCCTAATGCCTCATCCGTTGCCGGGTTGAAAACATCAATGGTGGCTGTCGCATGAGGGGTAACCCACTCGCCATTGACAAAGAATTTATTTTTGATATGCATGGCTTATTTTTTCGGACAAATAAAAATCAGGATTTTGCCTTGATCAACCGTGTGGGGTTGTAGGTCAGTACCACGTCACCTTTTTGATTAACCACTTGATTCATGGTCTGCACCACGCCTCGCCCCGGTTTTGAGCTCGGGCGAACCATGATTACCTCACATTCCACATGGATCGTATCGCCCACACAGGTGGATGCCGGAATCTTGATCTCGGCACCCAAAAAAGCCATACCGGTGTCCTGCATGGAAGGCATCAGCAAGCCTTCGGCAAACGAATAGACCAGCGCACCAGGCACTACGCGGCCTTTGAGCAGCATACCCTCGCGATCTTCGGTGTTGGTAAAGAGTTCTTCGGTAAACCATGCCAAGTTAACAAAATTCACCAAGTCGGCTTCTGTCACCGTGCGGCCACGCGTTCTGAAACGGTAGCCCAAGGTGAACTCTTCAAAATGCATGCCGCCGCCAATCAATACGTGTGCCGCTTTATCCGTTTTTTTCATAACGATGTTCTTTATAAAAGTTCGATGGCAATCGCGGTGGCCTCACCGCCGCCAATGCAAAGACTGGCTACACCCCGTTTTAAGCCGCGCTTCTGCAAAGCGCCAATCAAGGTCACCATGATGCGCGCGCCCGTAGCACCCACGGGATGACCCAAGGCACAGGCGCCGCCATGCACATTCATTTTGTCGTGCGGAATACCCAGGTCACGCATCGCCGCCATGGCGACCACAGCAAACGCCTCATTCACTTCAAAAATATCCACATCCTTCGTTGTCCACCCTGTTTTGGCATACAGCTTTTTAATGGCATGAACAGGCGCACCGGGAAACGAGGCCATATCTGCTGCATAGGTTGCGTGCCCGACAATGCGCGCCAGCGGTTTTAAGCC
>JAUSQB010000016.1 GCA_030652715.1 Rugosibacter sp. | reverse complement strand
CGGTTGCGCTTTCCTATGCCGCAGCTAATGGCGGGACTAAAGGTGGTGTTATTGAAACCAATTTCCGTGAAGAAACCGAAACTGACTTGTTCGGCGAACAAGTAGTACTGTGTGGCGGATTGGTTGAGTTGATTAAAGCTGGCTACGAGACGTTGACGGAAGCAGGCTATGCACCTGAAATGGCTTACTTTGAATGTCTGCACGAAGTGAAGTTGATTGTTGATCTGATTTTTGAGGGTGGTATCGCTAACATGAATTACTCCATCTCGAATAATGCCGAATACGGCGAGTATGTCATCGGGCACAAAGTGATTGGTGCCGAGTCGCGCGCCGCCATGAAAGAGGCACTAAGATCTATCCAGCAAGGCGAGTATGCCAAAAAGTTTATTCTCGAGGGGCGTACAAACTACCCGGAAATGACGGCGCGTCGGCGTTTGACTGCCGAACATCCGATTGAGGTGGTGGGTGAGCAATTGCGTGCCATGATGCCTTGGATCAAGAAAAACAAGTTGGTTGATCAGTCCAAGAACTAGATTGATTTGAGAGGTACGAAAAAGGCACGGCCATGCCGTGCCTTTTTTCTTCTGTGGTTCTGTGAAATTTAATTAAGATAGCGACTTCAGTCGATAGCTCAACAATGCTTATGAACCATTATCCGCATCCCATTCTTGCTCGCGAAGGCTGGCCTTTTATTTTTTTCGCGCTGATTGCGGCAATAGCGAGTTTATATTTCCTGGGTTTGGCATGGAGTATTCCTGCCTGGATTTTTTTTGTATTTTGCGTACAGTTTTTTCGCGATCCTGCTCGATTAATTCCACAAGGCGAGAAAAGCGTTCTATCCCCAGCTGATGGCCGCATTGTGGTCATTGAGCCAGCACGCGACCCTTGGCTCAATCGAGAATGTGTGAAGATAAGCGTTTTCATGAATGTTTTTAACGTACACTCGAATCGCAGCCCGGTCGATGGTGAAATCGTGAATCGCTGGTACCATCCGGGCAAATTTTTAAATGCCTCTCTGGATAAGGCCTCGCTTGAAAATGAGCGCAATGCATTACACATTCGTACCCGTGATGGCGTTGATATCACTTGTGTTCAAGTTGCAGGTTTAGTTGCGCGACGGATACTTTGTTATGTTGATAGCGGACAAAAAATGACCCGTGGCCAGCGTTATGGATTTATTCGCTTTGGCTCACGTGTTGATCTTTATCTGCCACCTGAAACCCGCATAAAAGTCGGCGTTGGTGAGACGGTGAAAGCCTCGTCGACTATTCTTGCCGAGTTGCCATAACTTGCCTAAAAAATTGCTTCCGCAAAAATTATGAGTGCATTACCTCCAACACCACCCATACGACCAGAAAAAACGACAATGAGTCCTGATCTTCGTCGGAGAGGGATCTATTTGTTGCCTAATCTCTTAACGACCGCCGCTTTGTTTGCAGGCTTTTATGCCATTGTGCAAGCCATGAATGGTCGTTTTGAACACTCTGCCATAGCGATCTTTATTGCCATGGTTTTGGATGGGCTGGATGGGCGTGTTGCGCGCATGACGAACACACAAAGTGCATTTGGGGCTGAGTACGATTCACTTTCTGACATGGTTTCTTTTGGCGTTGCTCCAGCATTAGTAGTGTATGAATGGTCATTAAAAGGCTTAGGCAAGTTGGGGTGGATTGCTGCTTTTATTTACTGCGTTGGCGCTGCATTGCGTTTAGCCAGGTTCAATACCAATCTGGGGACAACCGATAAACGATATTTCCAAGGCTTGCCAAGCCCTGCGGCGGCGGCTTTGATTGCTGGTTTAGTTTGGGTATTGCTCGATCGTGAAGTCACGGGAGAAGATGCACGCTGGTTTGCCTGTATTTTGACCGTCTTCTCAGGTATCACAATGGTCAGCAATATTCCGTATTGGTCTGGCAAGGAGATCAATCTTAAAAAAAGTGTGCCATTTATGATGGTTTCCGTGATTGCACTAGGTTTTGCATTTGTATCCTCCTACCCGCCGGGAGTTTTGTTTACCTTGTTTTTGGTTTATGCCTTGTCTGGTTATATTGTGTTTGCATGGCGTTGGAAAAATAAACGAAAGTAAAATCTCAAACGTATTGCAACAAAAGAATAAAGCATTTATAGTCGAACTATGGTTTCGACGACATTTTTTCAGTTTGCATTTTTTGCGCTAATTTCCGCCCTATTCGGCGCGCTTATTTTGCGCCGTTCGTTGCGCGCCAAGCCTTTGCCGCTGCTGCGCCGCGCGCATAAATAAACCCATCCCCCATAGTCCAGTTAATTTGAAGCAACTCCACATGGAGAGGCGTTATTACGTTTGTCCATTTTGAATTCCCAAAGGAGATCAGCATGTCTAAAGAACAATTGATTATTTTTGATACGACGTTGCGCGATGGTGAGCAAAGCCCTGGTGCCTCAATGACCAAGGAAGAGAAGTTGCGAATTGCACGGCAGCTTGAGCGTATGCACGTCAATGTGATTGAAGCCGGATTTCCTGCCGCCTCCAACGGAGATTTTGCGGCGGTTAAAGCGGTTGCCGAGGCAATTAAGGAATCAACTGTGGCTGCCCTTAGCCGTGCTTTTGATAAGGACATATCGCGGGCTTTAGAGGCTATCAAGCCAGCAGCATCAGGCCGTATCCACACATTTTTGGCGACAAGTCCCATTCATATGGAGAAGAAGTTGCGTATGTCGCCAGATGAGGTGATTGCGGCTGCAAAAAGCGCAGTGCGCTTCGCGCGTAATGGCATTGATGATGTTGAATTTTCTTGTGAAGACGCCGGTCGTTCTGAATTGGACTTTCTCTGTCGAGTGATTGAGGCAGTGATCAAAGAAGGCGCAACAACGATCAATATTCCTGATACGGTTGGCTATAACGTGCCTGAGCAATTTGCTGAACGCATCAAGCAATTACGGGAGCGCATTCCTAATTCAGATAAAGTGGTCTGGTCAGTGCATTGCCACAATGACCTTGGATTGGCTGTCGCCAATAGCCTTGCTGCGGTAATGGTCGGCGCGCGCCAAGTTGAGTGCACGATCAATGGCTTGGGTGAGCGGGCAGGCAATGCCTCTCTTGAGGAAATTGTTATGGCAGTTCGCACGAGGCAAGATATTTTTCCGTGCGAGACCCGCATTGATGCAACGCAAATCGTTCCGGCTTCCAAGATGGTTTCGAGCATCACTGGATTTCCGGTTCAGCCCAATAAAGCGATTGTTGGTGCCAATGCCTTCGCTCATGAATCAGGCATTCATCAAGATGGCGTATTGAAGCATCGCGAAACTTACGAAATCATGCGTGCTGAAGATGTCGGCTGGAATGCCAATAAACTCGTTTTGGGTAAACTTTCAGGGCGAACAGCATTCCGTGCGCGCTTAAAAGAGCTTGGCATAGAAGTGGATAGCGAACAGGTGCTGAATACGGCATTTATGCGGTTTAAAGAGCTAGCCGACAAGAAGCATGAAATATTCGATGAAGATTTACATGCGCTGATGAGTGATGAAGCGGTTACGCCCGAGACTGAACGCTATCGGCTTGTTTCATCCATGTTTCATTCCGAAACCGGTGAGGCGCCATTGGCGCGACTTATCATCTCAACAGAAGGCGTTGAAAAAAAGGCAGAAGCGAGTGGCAGCGGGCCGGTTGACGCGACGTTCAAGGCGATTGAAAGCATCGTCGCGAGCGGAGCTGAACTCTTGTTGTATTCGGTCACTGCGATTACTACCGGGACGGATGCGCAAGGCGAAGTGACCGTCCGGCTTGCCAAAGATGGGCGCATCGTCAATGGGCAAGGCGCAGACACAGATATTGTCGTTGCTTCGGCCAAAGCCTATATCCATGCTTTGAACACGCTGAGTTCAAAGAAGGAAAAACTTAATCCACAGATTTAGCCAGCATGGAAGGCGCGGTAGTTCGTGCGTAAGCGACGCAGCTAACAAACAGCACAAGGGCTAATAGCACTTCAATTATGGCCAGTGTTTGGCTAGTTCCTGTTTCTGCTGTCGCACGCACAATGCCCTCGGTAAGGTAGGCCAGGGCCAGCATCGATGTCCATTGGTGCGTGTAGCGCTTCCCATGCAAAATGCCAAAAAATGGGAAAAGAAGGGGAAGTGCTTTGATGAACAGTGTGGAGCCACCTGGATGAATGGGGGCTAACCAGAGCTCCCACGCCAGGCAAAGAAAGAGCAAGCCAGTAAGGCTAGCCATGGCAAGACGATTTGACCAAGCGGCAGCAGTCATGAGGAAAGCTTCCTTGCGGTTTCAGCCAGGCGTCGGCCAAGAGCAATCGCCAATTGCCGCTCATGGTCAGTGCAAGCAGTTAATCCCGCAGTGCCGCTAACATGGCTTGCTCCATAAGGGGTGCCGCCGCCAGTGGTGAGTGATAGTGCAGGCTCTGTGTAGGGAATGCCAACGAGAAGCATGCCGTGGTGGAGCAGTGGGATCATCATGGATAAAAGAGTCGATTCCTGGCCGCCATGCTGTGAAGATGACGACGTAAATACTGAGGCAGGTTTGCCTGCAAGCGTGCCTTTAAGCCATATGCTGCTGGTTGAATCGAGGAAGTATTTCATGGGTGCTGACATGTTACCAAACCTTGTCGGGCTGCCCAGCGCAAGTCCTATGCATTCCTCAATATCCTGCAGTTCGACATAGGGGGCTCCGTTTGCCGGGATCGTATCTTCTGTTGCTTCGCAGACAGTGGATACTCTTGGCACAGTACGTAAGCGCGCCGATACGCCGGGGACTTGTTCAATGCCTTGTACGATATGTCGCGCCAGTTCGAGAACTGAGCCATGATTGCTGTAATAAATAACCAGTATTTCTTTCATGCCTTTTAAGATGCCTTCATTTTTTAGTATTAAAAATCGTTGCCATCGCTAGAATATAAAGCATATGTGGCTGCTTTTACCTTTTCGATTGTTTTCTCGCGTTGCGCAACGTTTTCGCCGAGAGCGATGCACGCAAACTGCGGTAGCTTTGTCCTTTGTCAGTTTGCTGGGGCTGGTTCCCATGATTGCGGTTGGCTTCGCAATTATTTCCATGTTACCGGCCAGTGCTGGGCTTGGTCATGCCATTGAGAAGTTTTTACTTTCAAATCTGTTACCAGATAAGGCCGGTATTGTCATTGCAAAATACGTGGGTCAGTTTGCTGGGCGAGTTGGGCGGGTCACTTTTTTTGGTGTTCTTGCGCTGGGCGTCACAGCGATAATGCATATGCTCACCATTGAGCATATCTTCAATCAGATATGGCGCGTCAAAAAAGTGTGGCCTATTTTTCGACGCTTAGCGATGCATGGCCTCGCAATTACAGTGGGGCCACTGCTTTTAGGCGGCAGTCTCATTGTGGTTGCTTTAGTCGCAAGCATATCCTTTGGCTTGATCAATGAGCCTCTTTGGGTTCGATTGTTTGTTACCCGTAGCGTATTGCCATTTATATTTATGGCAATGTTGTTTAGCTTACTTTATTGGGCTGTTCCCAATAAGCCTGTGACTTCTTCCCATGCGGTGTTTGGTGGGACGTTTGCCGCACTGGGCCTTGCAGGTATCCAAAAGCTCTTTACCCTGTTTATTACGGGCTTTACGGCTAACACCACAATCTACGGGATGTTTTCTGTCATCCCCGTTTTCCTGGTATGGCTTTATGCATCATGGATCATTGTTTTAATTTCGGCATTCATTGTCGCCGAGCTTCCTGGCTGCACGCGTGAGTAGGCAATCAATTTTATCGAGAATTTTTTTTGAGTAAAATGATTCACTTTGTCTGATCAATCACTTTTTCTCTAGGTGCTATGCAAAATTTCCTTTCTACCAAAGCCATTGATCCTCGTGATCGCTTGATTGTCGCGTTAGATTTTCCAAGTGTCAGTGCGGCGCAGGCCTTAGTAAACACGCTGGGCGATGAGGTTAGTTTTTATAAAATCGGCTTGGAGCTTTTCATGGCAGAGGGCTATTTTGACTTTCTGAAGTGGCTTGTTGCACAGGGGAAAAAAGTATTTGTTGATCTTAAGTTTTTCGATGTTCCGGAAACTGTCCGTTCGGCGGTACGTGTTTTGGCCGGAAGCGGAGCAATCTTGGCAACCGTCCATGGAAATCAATCAATTATGGAAGCGGCGGTGAAGGACAAAGGGCCGCTTAAAGTTCTTGCTGTAACAGCCTTGACGAGTCTTGACCGCGGAGATCTGGATGACTTGGGTTTTGCCTGCGATGTTGAAAGTCTCGTGCTGTCTCGGGCGCGTCGGGCATTGGAAGCTGGCGTCGATGGAATCGTATCTTCAGGCATGGAGGCTGCGTCAATACGTGCTGAGCTTGGCGATAAGCTGCTCGTGGTAACTCCAGGTATCCGCCCTGTCGACAATAAATCGGTTGATGATCAAAAACGAACCGTTGATGTAGCGCAAGCGTTTCGAAATGGTGCGGATTACATCGTTGTTGGACGGCCTATCCGGCAGGCTAGCGACCCACGTTTGGCAGCTGTTGAAATTCAGCAAACCATTCGCAGTATATTTAGCCACTTAGGTAAAATTCAGGCGGGGTGATAAAGTCTTTTGACACAGACAGGGTGTCATGGAATGCGCCTTGTTTTATCCTCTTGTATGGACTATAATTTTTAGCTTTCCTGTACCTGAAGAGAACACTATGGTAGTTATTCGTTTAGCCCGGGGTGGTGCAAAGAATCGTCCATTCTTCAATATGGTGGTAACTGATTCGCGCAATCGTCGCGATGGCCGCTTTATTGAACGTATTGGTTTTTACAACCCAGTTGCTGCGGCAACTGAGCAGGGTTTGGTGATCAATGCTGAACGTCTGGCCTACTGGCAGCAGCATGGCGCGCAGCTTTCGCCTACCGCTGCTCGCTTAGTGAAGCAGTCCGGTGTTCAAAAAGCTGCTTGATACACAATGATTGTGCTGGGGCGGATTATTGCCCCGTTTAGTGTTCGGGGTTGGTTGCGCATACATCCATTTGGCGATGATCCTTTATCATGGGGGAATATCCCGCACTGGTGGTTGTCCCCGGTAGCGGATGCGCCCCCTGATCAATGGAGGGCTTATGTGCCGGAGATGATTAAAGCCCACGCAGATAGTCTTGTTGCTAAGCTTGTCGGTGTTGATGACCGTAATACTGCAGAGTCGATCGATGGTTGTTTTATCGGTGTGTTGCGCGAGGAGCTGCCTCCAGCCAAGCTCGGTGAGTATTACTGGGACGATCTGACAGGTCTTGTCGTTGTAAATTTGCAGGGGGAGTTGCTGGGCAACGTGAAGTCTTTTCTTGAAACGGGCGCGCACAGTGTTTTGGTTGTCGATTCTGAAGAAAATGAAAGATTGTTGCCGTTTGTAGAGCATGTAATAAAGCGGGTTGATGTTCCAGGAAAAATGATTCACGTCGATTGGGATGTTGACTGGTGACTTTGCGATTTGATGTCATTACCCTGTTTCCTGAAATGTTTTCGGCAATTACCGAGTCAGGAATCACGCGGAGGGCTTTGGAGCGCAAGCTTTGGCAGTTGGAATGCTGGAACCCCAGGCAGTGGGCGAAGGATGTGCATCGAACAGTCGATGATCGCCCTTATGGGGGTGGGCCCGGCATGGTCATGATGGCTGGGCCATTGGAATGTGCAATTCAGGCGGCAAAAGTCGGCGCTGGCGATACGGCGAAAGTGATTTATCTTTCCCCTCAGGGTGTGCCGATCAAGCAGCAACGGGTGGTTGAGTTAGCGGCAAGCCCAGGGGCAATTCTTTTGTGCGGCCGCTATGAAGGGATTGATGAGCGGCTCATTGATCGATGTGTTGATGAAGAGTTATCGCTCGGCGATTTTGTTTTATCTGGTGGTGAAATTGCAGCAATGGCACTGATGGACGCATGTATTCGTCACTTGCCGGAAGCCTTGAATGATGAGTCGTCGGTCATTGAAGACTCTTTTTCTTCAGGTCTGTTGGACTGGCCGCACTACACGCGGCCAGAGGTGTACGAGGGATGTGATGTTCCTGAGGTTTTATTATCAGGGAATCATGAAAAAATTCGTCTTTGGCGGCTGAAGCAGGCGCTAGGGCGGACATGGCAGAGACGGCCAGACCTTTTTCAAGGAAGGTCGTTGAACCAGGAAGAGGCCAAATTGCTGGGAGAGTTCCAGAAAGATGGCAAATAAAACTACATACCAGAGGCGACTCTGCTCTGTGTACACGGTTGGCAGGCTAGATCTGCAGCCATAATTAATGGAGTAATCAATGAATCTGATTGAACAGTTGGAAAAAGAAGAAATTGCGCGCTTGGCAAAGGTTATTCCCGATTTTGCTCCGGGTGATACGGTCATTGTTAACGTCAATGTTTTCGAGGGAGATCGCAAGCGTACTCAAGCTTTTGAGGGCGTGGTTGTTGCTAAGCGCAACCGTGGCCTGAATTCAAATTTCATTGTGCGGAAGATTTCGTCGGGTGAAGGCGTTGAGCGTACGTTTCAAACCTATTCTCCCGTGATTGCCAGCGTTGAGGTCAAGCGTCGTGGCGATGTGCGTCGTGCCAAGCTCTATTATCTGCGCGATCGCTCTGGCAAGTCTGCGCGCATTAAAGAAAAGCTGACGAGAAAAACTCGCGCTTAAGAAGAATGAAGGCGTATTGACTGATCCCGAATTAGTTTTTTTATTCATTAGATCAAAAAAAGGGCCGCACATTGTTTGATGTGCGGCCCTTTTTGCGGTCTAAAGTGGGGTTTAGTGTGTTCTTTTATCTTTCTCAATTAGCGCATAAGCCGAATGATTATGAATTGATTCGAAGTTCTCGCTTTCAACGCTGTAAGCGTCAATACGCTGATCAGCATTCAATACGCTGGCAACATCACGAACAAGATCTTCCACAAACTTTGGATTATCGTAGGCACGTTCGGTGACAAATTTCTCATCTGGGCGTTTGAGCAGACCATACAACTCGCAAGAAGCCTGGTTCTCAGCAATGTTAATCAAGTCCTCAATCCAGACTAGCGTATTGGTTGTGGCAGTGATAGTGACATGTGAGCGTTGATTGTGCGCACCACGGTCTGAAATTTTCTTGGAGCAAGGGCATAAGCTGGTCACTGGTACCACCACCTTGATAGTTTGCCGGTACTCTCCACCGGGAAGAATTTCACCAATAAATGTGACGTCATAGTCCATAAGGCTCTTGACGCCAGAAACAGGTGCTGTTTTGTTAACAAAGTAAGGAAAGCTCATTTCGAGATAGCCCATTTTGGCCTCCAAGCGGCTTACCATTTCACGCAACATGGTTTCAAAACTCTCAACAGAAATCTCATCTTCGTGCGAGTTAAGGATTTCAACGAAACGCGACATGTGCGTACCCTTGAAGTTATGCGGCAGTCCAACGTACATATTGAAGCCAGCGATCGTATGCCTCACGCCACCGCTTTTATCAAGAATTTTGAATGGGTGACGAATGGATTTAATACCAACACGGTTGATTGGTAAATGGCGTAAGTCTTCACTCGATTGAACGTCAGGTATGATGGCTGCCTTTTGATCAGGCATGGGAATCCTAGAATTCATAATTTATGTGCATCTGGCGTAAAAAGTTATGTGATGAACTGTATATTTTCCGACAAAATTAGTCAACTATTGGGGGCTAGTTTTTCACATACGCTACGGGCAATCCCTGCAGAGTCGAGCCCGATCTCAGACAACAGCGTGGCGCTATCCCCATGGTCGATGAAATGGTCAGGTAATCCAAGCCGTAAATGAGGCACTTTGTGTCCTGACTCTTCAAGGATTCGGGCTACTTCAGCCCCGGCACCACCGATAATGGTATTTTCTTCGATAGATACTAATAGTGCGTGATTCAAGGCGAGTGAGTTGATGAGTTCGTTATCAATAGGCTTCACAAATCGCATGTTGACCACAGTGGCATCGAGCAAGTCACCTGCTACCAGTGCTGGCGTCAGCATCGAGCCAAATGCCAATAACGCCGTGCGCTTGCCTTGGCGTTTTACTTCGCCCTTGCCAATGGCAAGCGTTGATAAATCAGGTTGTACCGGGATGCCCGATCCGCTGCCACGAGGATAGCGAACAGCTGCTGGACCATCAATGGAAAACGCGGTAGAGAGCATTTTGCGGCATTCATCCTCATTACTTGGTGTCATGATCACCATGTTGGGGATACAGGTGAGATAGGACAGGTCAAAGGCTCCGTTATGTGTGGCGCCATCCGCTCCTACAAGGCCGCCACGATCAATCGCAAATACGACTGGTAAATTTTGCAAGGCAATATCGTGAATGAGCTGATCATATGCACGTTGCAAAAATGTCGAGTAAATTGCGACGACTGGTTTCATGCCTTCACACGCCAATCCGGCGGCAAAGGTCAGTGCATGCTGCTCAGCGATGCCTACATCAAAGTAGCGATCGGGAAATTCCTGCGAGAAGCGTAGAAGGCCTGAGCCCTCACGCATGGCTGGGGTAATGCCGATGAGGCGGGAGTCGCTCGCGGCCTGGTCGCATAGCCAGTCGCTAAATACTTGCGTGTAGGTTGGTTTGCTGCTACTTTTTGTTGTTTTGATTCCGCACGTGGTATCGAATTTACTGACTCCGTGATAAAGAACAGGATCAGTTTCTGCAAGCTTATAGCCTTGCCCTTTTTTAGTGACGACATGCAGAAACTGAGGCCCTTGGAGGCGACGTAAATTCTGCAGGGTGGGAATCAATGCCTCCAGATCATGGCCATCGATGGGGCCAATGTAGTTAAAGCCGAGCTCTTCGAACAAAGTGCCCGGTGAGATCATTCCTTTGACATGCTCTTCAACTCGGCTAGCAAATTCCCTCATGCTAGGTACGGCCGATAGAACTTTTCCGCCTGCTCGGCGCGCTGCATTGAAGGTTCTGCCAGAGAGTAATCGTGCCAGATATTTGTTCAATGCGCCTACGGGTGGGGAGATAGACATGTCATTGTCGTTCAGTATGACAAGTAAGTTTGCATCAAGCGTGCCGGCGTTATTGAGGGCCTCGAACGCCTGACCGGCAGACATGGCCCCATCGCCGATGATAGCAGCGACCCTGCGTTCTTCACCCTTATTGCGCGCTGCGACAGCCATACCCAAAGCAGCAGAGATGGATGTGGAAGAATGGCCAACCCCAAAGGTGTCGTAAGTGCTTTCAGTACGCTTAGGAAAGCCGGATATCCCTTGGCGCATACGCAAGCTCGCCATGCCTTCTTTTCGGCCAGTGAGCACTTTATGGGCATATGTTTGATGACCTACATCCCATACCAGTCGGTCTTCCGGTGTGGTGAAGACATAGTGGAGAGCGATCGTCAGTTCAATGGTGCCAAGATTGGAGGATAAGTGGCCGCCAGTTTTTGCGACAGACTCAAGTAAAAATTGGCGTAGTTCATAGGCTAACTGCGGTAGTTGATGCGGCGAAAGTAAGCGAAGGTCCGCAGGGGAATGAATCGTATCAAGCAGTGGTGCCATCAAAAATTTCGCTCGGCGATGAAATTTGCTAATTCATGGAGACGCAATGCGCGATCCCCGAATGGGGCTAGAGCGCCATGCGACTCATGCAACAGGTTTACGGCAAGTTCTTTGGCCTGGCTTTTTCCCAGTAGGCTGACATAGGTGGATTTGTTTTGCGCTGCGTCCTTACCTGCGGTTTTTCCAAGCGTGGCCGTGTCACTTTCTGTATCAAGAATATCATCGACGACTTGAAACAATAAGCCGAGCCGAGTAGCAAAGCGGCTTAGTTGGTCTAATTCAGTTGATGTTGCCTTGCCGCAATGCGCGCCAAGCAGAACGGCGGCGCGGATCAATGCTCCTGTTTTGTGAATGTGCATCAATTCAAGCTCTGCAATGGTGAGTTGTTGATTCGTTGCAGCTATGTCAAGCGCTTGACCCCCTGCCATTCCGCGCGATCCCGACGCAGTGGCCAGAAGGTTAAGCATATCAAGCTGATGTGATAAATCGACATCCAGCGAGCGGGATGACAGTACTTGGAATGCAAGCGTTTGAAGCGCATCACCAGCAAGCAGGGCCGTTGCTTCATCAAACTCGATATGGCACGTTGGCTTGCCACGCCGGAGCACATCATTGTCCATACAGGGCAAGTCATCGTGCACGAGCGAATACGCATGAATGAGTTCAGTGGCAATTGCTGCCGTATCCAATGAGTTCTGGTTAGCTGTGAATAGATCACCCGCAGCATGGCAAAGCAAGGGCCTGATTCGCTTTCCTCCGCCAAGCACGGCATAGCGCATTGCGTCATGCAGGCGTGCAGGTGAGATTTGAGACGAGGGCAAAGCTAACTCGAGCGCAACCTCTGTCCGTTGCTGAATGCTAGCGGCCCAGCCGGGAAAATTCATGATTATTTATCTTCCAGTTCCCCGAAGGGGTCTGGCTTGAGGGGGCGCAGAGTATTGTCTTCAAGGATATGTATTTGCTGCTCGGCTGCATTGAGGGTTTCTTGGCACTGGCGAAGCAAAAGTATTCCGCGTTTATAGATGTCCAATGCTTCTTGAAGCGGCATCTGACCAATTTCCATGGCGCTAATGATGCCTTCCAGTTCGGTGAGAGAGGCTTCGAAAGATTGTGATTCTATCAGCGATGAGGGTTTTTTCGTGATGGTTTTCATGATTAGAGTGATATGGTAGCCAAAGACGATAGCCGATAGCAAAAAGGTTGTAAAAATAGCTTAGACGCAGCTTTCGGTCAAATTTGTTACGCGTTACAATACGTCAACCGGCGGTAAGCCGGTTTTCTTTTGCCATTAAACCACTTCGCTTGTTTCCGGTTTCCAAGTAAACCTTTCCTGGAGGTTGGGAATTATGTCTGACACTCTCCCGCATTCTCTTTTGTCACCCAGTACTTCGCAGCTTCCGGTGGAGTGGTATTTCGACGAAAAACTTTTTGAATTGGAACAAAAAGCGATTTTCGCGGCAGGGGCGAATTACGTCGGCCATGAGCTGATGGTGCCAAGCATGAATGACTATCGCTCAGAAGAGTGGAATGACCACGCACGGATGATCATTCGCCAGCCTGATGGTATCCATGAAATGTCAAATGTCTGCCGCCATCGCCAAGCCATCATGTTAGAGGGGGCGGGACACGCAAAAAACATTGTTTGCCCCATTCATCGATGGACTTATGATTGTGGAGGTATGCTAGTTGGGGCACCGCATTTCGCGGCTAACCCGGCATTGAGCTTGAAGAAACAGTCCCTTGAAAATTGGCAAGGATTGTTATTCAAAGGGCCACGCTCCGCCAATGCTGATTTGGCAGGAATGCGATTTACAAAGATGTTTGACTTCACGGGCTACAAACTGGACCATGTTGAGCTGCATGAGTGCAGTTATAACTGGAAAACATTCATTGAAGTCTATCTGGAGGATTATCACGTTGCTCCCTATCACCCAGGATTAGGTGGCTTTGTCACGTGTGATGATCTCAGTTGGCAATTTGGTGATTGGTATTCGGTCCAGCAAGTGGGTCTTCAATCGCTTGCCAAGCCAGGTTCAGCGACTTATCAGCGGTGGCATAAGGCGGTTCTCGACTACCATAACGGCGAGTTGCCAAAGTGTGGTGCGATTTGGTTAACGTATTACCCGAATATTATGGTGGAGTGGTATCCGCATGTACTCATTGTTTCTACGTTGATTCCACAGAACATAAATAAAACGCTCAATGTGGTTGAGTTTTATTACCCTGAGGACATTGCGCTCTTTGAACCGGAGTTCATTAAAGCTGAACAGGCAGCCTACATGGAAACGGCATTGGAAGACGATGATATCGCCGAGCGTATGGATCGTGGGCGCTATGCGCTAATGAAGCAGGGGCGAAGCGAGGTGGGGCCGTATCAATCGCCAATGGAAGATGGCATGCAGCACTTCCATGAGTATTACAGGCGGATCATGGGAGTTAATCTGAGTCAATGTGAGTGATTTTGCTCATGTAGAATGCTCTCTTAGACTCGTCTCCTATAAATTTCTATCAGGGAATCGTTTGTATGTATTTCGGAATCATTGAGTTGCCTTGGTGGGGATATGTTGTTTTAACCTTAGCGCTGACCCACATCAGTATTGTTAGTGTTACGATTTATCTTCATCGCCATCAAGCACACCGTGCGTTGGATCTGTCACTGTTACCCAGTCATTTCTTTCGACTTTGGCTTTGGCTAACAACAGGTATGGTTACCAAAGAGTGGGCGGCAATCCATCGGAAACATCACGCAAAATGTGAAACAGCCGAAGACCCGCATAGCCCGCAGATTTTAGGTATTCATCCGGTGTTATGGACGGGTGTCTTCTTCTATGTAAAAGAATCCCGCAATGCTGAAACCATGGTGCACTATGGCCACGGAACACCTGACGATTGGCTTGAGCGTGTGATCTATACCCCGCTAAATAAACTAGGCGTGTTTATTATGCTGGGTATCAATCTTGTTTTGTTTGGCCCTTGGATCGGAAGTTTGATATGGGTTATTCAAATGATCTGGATCCCTTTTTGGGCCGCTGGGGTGATTAACGGGATAGGCCATTATTGGGGATATCGAAATTTTGCCTGCGCTGATGCATCGACGAATATTTTTCCGATTGGTATTCTGATTGGTGGAGAAGAGTTGCACAACAATCATCATGCTTTTGCTTCTTCGGCAAAGCTTTCCAACAAGTGGTATGAATTTGATATCGGCTGGCTTTATATCCGATTGCTTGAAATTTTCGGCTGGGCAAAAGTTAAAAAAATTGCTCCGACACCTCGTTTTGATCACGCCAAGTCTGCCATCGATCTTGATCTGTTACAGGCGGTAGTCACCCATCGGTATGATGTGTTGGCAAAATACTTGAAGAGCTTGCATCATTTGGCCTCTGAGGAGTTTACTCAGTTGAGCATCGATGCCAAAGAAGGCCGTTTGATGAAGCACCTGTTAGGTAAAGATGAAAATAGCCTGCCCGTTGCTCAACATGCAAGATTAGCCACCTTGCTGGGTCAGAGTGAGCGCTTGGCGCGAGTCTATGCCATGCGTAAAGGTCTTGAAGCCCTATGGGGGCGGTCAACCGCAACGCACGACCAATTAGTCAAGCAGTTGGAAGATTGGATTACCAGTGCGGAGCAAAGTGGCATCAGGCAGATGGAAGAGTTTTCTTTAAGATTAAGAACTTACACTGTATAACAATATATCTCCCAATAAAAAAACCCGCCAAAAGCGGGCTTTTTTATTACTCAAAAGAAAATTCGACTCCTACTTAAGTTTCACTTCTTTGTAAGCGACGTGCTTGCGCACTTTGGGATCGTACTTAACGAACTCTAGCTTGCCTGGAGTTGTTTTCTTGTTTTTTGAGGTCGTATAGAAATGACCTGTGCCTGCTGTTGATTCCAGTTTGATTTTTTCGCGTCCGCCTTTGGCCATGATTTTTCTCCTGATTAGGCGCGTTCGCCACGTTCACGTAACTCGGCAAGAATCACGTCGATGCCTTTTTTATCAATCGTACGCAGACCTGCGTTGGAAACACGCAAGCTGACAAAACGATTTTCTGCTTCGACCCAGAACCGACGATTATGTAGGTTGGGCAGAAAGCGACGTTTGGTTTTATTGTTAGCATGGGAAACGTTGTTTCCCACCATTGGGGCTTTGCCCGTCACTTGGCATACGCGCGACATGTTTAATGCTCCTGAATGCTGATTTTGCAAAGTTGGTCAGTATACCAAACAATACGCTGGATGCCCACTCATTTTTAGATTAATCCACGCTCAGCAAAGGAGAGGGGTGTGATGCCTGATGCGACAACGAAATGATCGAGCACTTTAACCTCAATCAAAGCGAGTGCCTGCTTTAGCGTCGAAGTGAGTGCTATGTCGGCTGACGAAGGGTCGGTGAGCCCGGAAGGATGGTTATGCGCCAGGATGACGGCACCGGCATTATTGGCGAGTGCGCGTTTCACCACTTCACGAGGGTATACGCTGGTCTGGGTCAGCGTGCCACGAAAAAGTTCTTCAGTGGAAATGAGGCGGTTTTGTGCGTCAAGCCACAGGGCGACAAATACCTCATGCTGTAATCCTCCCAAGGACAAACGCAACCAGTCACGCACCGCTTGAGGCGATGTGAGTGCATCGCGCTCCTTGAGAGGATTGATGAGAGAGCGGCGAGCTAATTCAAGTGCGGCACTGAGTTGGGCTGCCTTTGCCGGGCCAATGCCGGGCAACTTGGCGAGACTTGCAGTACTTGCTGCCGCTAACTCGGCAAGCTTGCCATTAAATTGGGCTAATAAATCGCGGGCGAGATCTACGGCACTTTTCCCGCGAATGCCCACGCGCAGAAATATGGCGAGCAGTTCAGCATCAGACAGAGCTGCTGCCCCCTTTGCCAATAATCGTTCGCGCGGACGCTCGGTGACGGGCCAATCGCGTATGGCCATGCTTTACAATCCTTTATTCAATACCTAATTGTCGATTGTAATGTCATGAATGCTTTTGCGGGTAAGCGTATCGTGTTGGGAGTCACCGGGGGTATCGCGGCCTACAAGGCGGCTGAGCTTTCACGGTTGCTGGTCAAGGCGGGTGCCACAGTTGATGTTGTGCTCACGCAAGCAGGCAGTGAGTTTGTTGGAGCCATGACATTCCAGGCGCTGACGGGGCGTCCTGTGTGGCAGACGTTATGGAATGACCGCATGAGTCATGGCATGGCGCATATTGACCTGACGCGGGGTGCTGCTGCGGTGTTGATAGCTCCGGCAACGGCCAACGTTCTGGCTAAATTGGCGCACGGTGTTTGTGACGATTTATTGTCGATCTTATGCTTGGCGCGTGATTGCCCCTTGCTGGTCGCGCCAGCCATGAATCGGCAGATGTGGGAGCACCCGGCCACGCAACGAAATATGGCCTTGTTAAGTCGCGACGGCGTAAAAATTCTTGGCCCCGCCAGTGGAGATCAAGCCTGCGGCGAAGTGGGTGAAGGCCGTATGCTCGAGGCGAAGACGCTTTTTGATGAGCTTTACACGTTTTTTCAGCCTAAGTCACTGGCGGGTAAACGTGTTTTGTTAACGGCAGGGCCGACGTTTGAACCCATTGATCCCGTGCGCGGGTTAACGAATTCGAGCTCCGGAAAAATGGGGTTTGCGCTTGCACAGGCATGTGCTGAGGCAGGTGCGACGGTGACGATGATTGCTGGCCCGGTGGCGCTGCCTACGCCACGCAATGTTCAGCGAGTGGATGTGCAGACAAGTGCCCAGATGCGTGAGGCTGTATTACAAAATTTGCCAGGCCAGAATGTATTTATCGGTGTTGCGGCCGTGGCGGATTATCGGCCGAAGGTGGTATCTACAGAAAAAATCAAGAAAAACGGAGAGCCGATGACCTTAGTGCTTGAAGCTACCAGCGATATCCTCGGCGAAATCGCCGCGCGACCAGATGCACCATTTTGCGTGGGCTTTGCAGCGGAAAGTCAAAACCTGGAAACTTATGCAGAATCCAAGCGGAAGGCAAAGAATCTTGCGCTCGTTGTGGGGAACCTGGTGCAAGATGGATTGGGCGGTGAGACTAACCGAGTCACCTTGTTCGATGCAACAGGCGCTTATCCCTTGCCGTCTGCGAAAAAAATAATCGTGGCGCGCGGCATTGTCGCGCATTTAGCATCTCTGATGGAGAAACTTGATGGGAAACCCTGTGGAAAACCCCGTGCCAACAGTTGATTTGAAGATACTGGATGCGCGATTGAAAGATGCTTCCGGCCATTACGCGCCGCACTACGCAACGCCCGGCTCGGCAGGGGTTGATTTGCGCGCTTGTATCGATGCAGCCATGAAGATACACCCGGGTGAGACCATTTTGATACCGACAGGTATCGCGATTCATATTGCCGACCCTTCGCTGGCCGCCGTGATTCTGCCCCGTTCAGGTTTGGGGCATAAGCATGGCATTGTGCTGGGTAACCTTGTGGGCTTGATTGATTCCGACTATCAGGGTGAGTTGTTTGTTTCAACCTGGAATCGCGGCCATGAAGCCTTCACGATTAATCCGCTCGATCGCTTGGCGCAGTTGGTGATCGTGCCTGTGGTGCAAGTGAGTTTCAATATTGTGGATGAATTTGTGGTTAGCGAGCGTGGAACGGGTGGGTTTGGTAGCACTGGCAAGGCGTAAAAAGCCTTATAAATCGTTTATTCACCGTATCACCAGCACCGACTTTTTGAAGCCAGCGCTGGCTTTTAGTTTAAGCCATGGCTTCATACAGAGGTAAGGTGAGAAACTCAGGGTAGTTATCTGCCAGCGACATTTCCTCGAAAATTTTTGCGGCTTGATCGTAGGTGGCTGTTGCCTCACCACTTGCCGCTACTGTGGTTTTTACCTTTGTCAGCTCTTCGCCAATCAGCCCGCGCACCATATCGGCAGTCACTTTACGGCCATCGTCGAGTTTTCCTTTGGGTGAGACAACCCATTGCCATATCTGTGAGCGACTGATCTCGGCAGTCGCTGCATCTTCCATGAGGTTGTGAATAGGCACGCAACCATTTCCAGTGAGCCAGCTGCCCAGATAATGAATGCCGACATTGATGTTATTGCGCACACCGGCTTCGGTAATCGGTTGCTCGAGTTGAAAATTGAGCCAGTCGCGCGGGCCAAAGTTTTCATCACGCTGTTTTTCCCATTGATTGGGTCGGTCGCCAAGTACTTTCTGAAATTCCTCTGCAGCAATTGCCACCAGCCCCGGGTGTGCTACCCATCCGCCATCGAAACCATCTGCCGCATCCCGTGTTTTATCGTGGCGAATGCCTGCCAATGCTTTTTCATTCGCAACAGGATCGTTTTTGATCGGGATCAGTGCGCTCATGCCGCCGATGGCAGGGGCACCACGTTTGTGGCAGACTTTCACCAAAGCTAAGGCGTAACTCCGCATAAAAGGCACTTCCATCGTAATGGCGCCACGATTGGCAAGACAGAAATCCGTATTGCGTTTGAACTTTTTAATGCAGCTAAAGATGTAATCCCAGCGGCCTGCATTAAGTCCGGCACTATGCTCGCGGAGTTCATACAGAATTTCTTCCATCTCGAAGGTGGCGAGTATGGTTTCTATGAGTACCGTCGCTTTAATTGACCCTTGAGGCAGGCCAATCTCATGTTGAGCCATGATGAAGATGTCATTCCATAGCCGGGCTTCGAGATGGCTTTCCATCTTCGGTAAATAATAGAAAGGCCCGGCGCCGCGCGTAATTTGCTCTTTGGCGTTGTGAAAGAACACCAATGCAAAATCGAAAACGCCACCCGAGACGTGCTGCCCGTCAACCAGTACATGTTTTTCATCGAGATGCCAGCCGCGTGGCCGAATTTGCAAGGTGGCGATTTTGTCGTTGAGTTTGTATTCTTTTCCTGCGTCGTTCTTGAATGTCAGCTCATGGCGAATCGCTTTATACAGGTTGATTTGTCCCTGGATCTGGTTTTCCCATTTAGGACTGTTGGAGTCTTCGAAATCAGCCATATAGCTATCAGCGCCTGAATTAAAGGCGTTGATAATCATCTTGGCCTCAACGGGCCCGGTGATTTCTGTGCGGCGACGCTCGAGCGCTTTGGGTAGCGGAGCAATTTTCCAGTCACCCTCACGAATGTGTTTGGTCTCTGGCAGAAAGTCCGGCATTTCGCCGGCGTCAATACGCTGCTGACGCTGGGCTCGATCGGCAAGAAGCTGCTGACGCTGCGGCTCGAAGGTGCGATGAAGCTTGGCAACAAGCTCAAGCGCATCGTGCGTAAGAATTTTTGAAAAGTCGGCAGTAATGGGGGCAGTGACTTGAACACCTTGCGGGAGTATTGTTACTTGGCTCATAGGGTGATTCCTTGCGATTAATGGCAGTGGTAATTTCGCAGTAACCAGAGATCGCAGGCTACTGCGGAAGTTTTAGTGAAACTGCGCTTCTTCAGTAGATCCTGTCAGAGCGGTAACGGAAGAGGTGCCACCTTGAATAACCGTCGTGACATCATCGAAGTATCCGGTGCCCACTTCTTGCTGATGAGAGACAAAGCTGTACCCAAGGTCACGTGCTGAAAATTCCGGTTCTTGCACTTTTTCAACGTAGGCGGTCATGCCACGTGCGACATAATCTTGCGCCAAGTCAAACATGTTGTACCACATAGAATGAATGCCGGCGAGGGTGATGAATTGATACTTGTAGCCCATGGCGCCTAGCTCGCGCTGAAATTTGGCGATAGTGGCATCGTCCAGATTTTTCTTCCAGTTAAACGAGGGTGAGCAGTTGTATGCCAGCATTTTTCCCGGATGTTTGGCATGCACGGCGTCAGCAAACTGACGTGCGAAGTTCAAGTCAGGGGTCCCTGTTTCACACCAGACTAGATCAGCATAGGGCGCATAGGCGATCGCGCGGGATATGGCTTGATCTATGCCACAGCGTGTTTTATAGAAGCCTTCGCTGGTCCGCTCTCCTGTGCAAAAGGCCATGTCATTTTCATCATAATTGGATGTCAAAAGATCGGCCGCTTCAGCGTCTGTTCGAGCAATGACCAGTGTGGGTACACCGCATACGTCAGCTGCCATGCGTGCGGCAATTAATTTCTGTACTGCTTCTTTGGTTGGCACAAGCACTTTGCCGCCCATATGGCCGCATTTTTTGACCGAAGCCAGTTGATCTTCCCAATGGACGCCACTTGCGCCAGCACTGATCATTGCTTTCATCAATTCAAAGGCATTCAATACGCCACCAAAGCCCGCTTCAGCATCTGCAACAATAGGGGCAAAGTAATCGATGTAACTTTTATCATCTGCTTCTATCCCTTTTGCATATTGGATTTCATCGGCACGGCGAAATGAGTTATTGATTCGCTCGACAACTTTAGGCACAGAATCAACGGGATATAGGGATTGATCGGGGTACATGGATGCGTAGCTGTTATTGTCTGCCGCAACTTGCCAACCAGAGAGGTAAATCGCCTTGATGCCCGCTTTAACTTGTTGCATTGCCTGACCGCCCGTGAGTGCGCCGAGGCAATTAATATATGGCTGGTTGTGCAATAAATCCCATAATTTTTCTGCGCCTCGGCGTGCCAAGGTGTGCTCAATGGGAAATGAGCCCCGCAGGCGAACGACATCCTCCGCCGAGTAACCTCGTTGGATGCCTTTCCAGCGAGGATTATTTGCCCAGTCGTTTGCCAAGACGGTAGCAGCCTCTTTGCGATCAGTCATTTTCATTCCTTAAAAAGAAAGTTGCGTGGGTGGGCGCAAACAAAGGCGCAAGCAAATTATTGAATAAAAATAATCTTATGTCAATTATCTTTTATAAGACTTATTGAGTTTAAAAATAACTTGAATTGCTTCAGTTAAGAATTTAGTAACTTGTGGCTTAAATGGGTGAGAGGTAACAATCCATATTCGTAGCTCCTGCCAGGCGCTATTTCCGAATAATAGGTAAATGCTGGATTATCGGGCAGTGATCAGGGCGAGATTATTCACAAGACTACGAGCCAAAGCAGCAAAGAGTGCGGCTAAAACCAAAAAACTCGGCGCAGGTGAGGCGCCGAGTTTTTTGGGTGCGGCTGTGGGTGAGATTATTTAACCAACAGTAGATGATGAAATCGTTGGGTTGCTTGCCGTATCTTCGAATGTCAGTTTAACTTTCTCGTTTTCATCAAGATCGATGGTTACTCGGCCGCCATGAATCAATCGACCGAATAACAATTCATCTGCCAAAGCAGCACGGATTGTGTCTTGAATCAAGCGCGCCATGGGGCGGGCACCCATCAAGGGGTCAAAGCCTTTTTCACCCAACCATGCACGAAGGGCATCCGTGAAAATAGCCTCGACTTTTTTCTCGTGTAATTGACCTTCCAGCTGCATGAGAAATTTATCAACGACGCGCAGAATAATCTGAGCGTCCAAGGCGCGGAAGGAAATGATGGCGTCTAGCCGATTGCGGAATTCCGGCGTAAACATGCGCTTGATATCGACCATTTCATCACCCTGCGCTTTATTAGTGGTAAAGCCGATGCTGGTTTTTTGTAAAGACTCTGCACCCGCATTGGTGGTCATGACAATGATCACATTGCGGAAGTCCGCCTTGCGGCCATTGTTGTCAGTTAAAGAGCCATGATCCATTACTTGCAACAAGATATTGAAAATCTCAGGATGCGCTTTTTCTATTTCATCCAGCAAGAGCACGGCATGCGGCTTTTTCGTGATGGCTTCAGTCAGTAAGCCGCCCTGGTCGAACCCAACATAACCCGGCGGAGCGCCGATGAGGCGGCTGACGGCATGACGTTCCATATATTCGGACATATCAAAACGTATGAGGTCAATGCCCATGCAGTAAGCCAGTTGTCTGGCCACTTCGGTTTTGCCCACACCTGTAGGGCCAGAGAAAAGAAAGCTGCCGATGGGCTTTTGCGGGTCGCCCAGACCGGAGCGAGACATTTTGATCGCTCTAACCAACGCGTCAATTGCCGCGTTTTGGCCATAGACCATATTCATCAGATCACGGTCAAGATTTTTCAGTGCCGAGCGATCATCTGACGAGACGTGTTTTGGCGGAATCCGCGCAATTTTTGCGACAATCTCTTCGATTTCATTTTTACCAATCAGCTTCTTTTGCTTTGATTTCGGCAAAATGCGTTGCGCTGCGCCCGCTTCATCAATCACGTCGATGGCTTTATCGGGTAAATGCCGATCATTAATATATTTGGCGGACAATTCAGCTGCACTGGAAATGGCAGCTGCAGAATATTTAACGCTATGGTGTTCTTCAAAGCGAGACTTAAGGCCCCGCAGAATGGAGATGGTTTCATCAACCGATGGCTCATTGACATCGACTTTCTGGAAGCGCCGGGATAGCGCATGATCCTTCTCGAATACGCCGCGATATTCGTTATAGGTGGTTGCGCCAATACACTTGAGCGCGCCAGAAGATAACGCTGGTTTTAGGAGATTAGAGGCGTCAAGTGTTCCACCTGAGGCTGCGCCAGCCCCGATTAAAGTATGAATTTCATCAATAAATAAAATCGAGTTGGGTGTGTCAGCCAGTTGCTTCAACACAGCTTTTAAGCGTTGTTCAAAGTCCCCCCGATACTTTGTTCCCGCCAAAAGCGAGCCCATGTCGAGTGAGTAAACAATGGCATTGGCAAGAATATCCGGCACACGGCCCTCAGTAATGCGGCGTGCAAGGCCTTCCGCAATAGCAGTCTTGCCAACGCCTGCTTCGCCAACGAGCAAGGGGTTGTTTTTGCGACGTCGGCAAAGTGTTTGGATGACGCGTTCCAGTTCCTTATCTCGCCCTATTAACGGATCTATCTTGCCAATCAGCGCTTGCTGATTCAGATTTTGTGCAAAATTTTCAAGCGCCCCGGATTTTTCTTGCGATTCTGCCTCAGTTTCCGCCGTTTCTTCTTTGCTATGAGGCGGCGGAACCTTGGCGATGCCGTGAGATATGAAGTTCACTACGTCAAGGCGTGAAATACTTTGCCGCTGGAGGAAATACACTGCGTGTGAATCTTTTTCGCCGAATATCGCAACGAGCACATTGGCACCGGTTACCTCTTTTTTACCGGACGACTGCACGTGCAAAATGGCACGCTGAATGACTCGTTGAAAACCTAGAGTAGGTTGGGTGTCTATCTCATCGGCGCCATTTACTGTGGGTGTGTGATCGTTAATGAATGTGTTTAGCTCTTTGCGCAGCCCGTCCATATCAACCGCGCAAGCGCGCAGCACTTCAGCAGCAGAGGGGTTATCAAGCAAAGTTAGCAGCAAATGTTCGACAGTAATGAATTCGTGGCGGTTTTGACGAGCGTCTACGAAGGCCATATGCAAGCTCACTTCAAGTTCTTGGGCAATCATCAGTTTTTCTCCATAACGCAGGCCAGCGGATGCTGGTGTTGCCGTGCAAATGTACTGACCAGTTCAACTTTCGTTGCGGCAATATCCATAGGATAAATGCCGCAAACACCTTTTCCTTCACGATGCACCTTCAACATAACTTGCATTGCTTGTTCGCGCGATAAATTAAAAAATTTTTCCAGTACTATCACAACAAAATCCATTGGCGTGAAATCATCGTTAAGCAGCAACACCTTGTACATCGGCGGTAAGCTTGCCTTGCTTTTTTCTGGGGCGAGCGCGGCATCACCCCCTGTACCAATTTCTCTGCGTGTAACCATGAGTGCATTCTAATGTTAATTGGAAAGGTTTCAATCTAGCAAAAAGCAGGGTTTACATAGGGGGTAAAAAGCGTAATTCAAGTTCTCTAGCCTGCATGAACACAGACTTGTCATGAATAAAGCGGACAAATCTGTGCGGCGCAACAAAAAAAGTTGTTGACGCGGGTAAACTTAGCAGGTAAAACGCGCACCATGTTTAGCTTATGTTTTGCTTAGAGTCTTTTGAAATTCCCTCTGCCTTTAGAAGTTTAGGGTGTGTTTGGAGTTAAAGAATTCTTTTGGCGCTTTTGAACTTAAGTGTTAAGCATGCCCCGGCCGGGGTGCGGTTTCTCTTGTAGCCCGCAACGGTGGCCGATTTGTTCGTTTTGATTAAGGAATAGTTACATGGCAACTGGTACAGTTAAATGGTTCAACGATGCCAAAGGTTTTGGCTTTATTACCCCTGATGATGGCAGCGAAGACCTTTTCGCTCATTTCTCCGCCATCAATATGGCAGGATTCAAGTCGCTGAAAGAAGGCGACAAAGTGTCTTTCGACGTGGTCCAAGGCCCTAAAGGCAAGCAAGCCTCAAACATTCAGCGCGCTTGATGTTTGTTGTTTGAAATGCTGACCGTCTGATAGACAGTCAAAGTATTGTCAGGATTGCTAGTTTTTGATCCTGAAAATATTTAGAGCCCGTCCCTGACTTGATCAGGGGCGGGCTTTTTCTGTTTTTTCTTTTGGTTTCAGCTTTTTCAGGCTTGCATACGGGCTATCATTGCCTGTCGAAAGGCGGAGCATTTCACTTCTGTTGCGCCTTCCATAAGGTGAGCAACGTCGTAGGTAACCACTTTATCGCCAATGGCGGCTTCCATTGAGCGGCCGATAAGATCCTCAGCTTCTGTCCAGCCCATATGGCGCAGCATCATTTCAGCAGAAATGAATGGGCGAGCCTGGATTGACGCAGTCTTTTCCTGCGTACTTGGGGGCCGTGCCATGAGCACTTCAAAAATGGCGTAGTCGTGATGTTGGCGCCCGGCGCAATATCGATGTCGGAAGTATCCGGAAAGCGAATTTTCGTTACGCCCAT
>JAUSQB010000330.1 GCA_030652715.1 Rugosibacter sp. | reverse complement strand
GCCTTGCCGCGCGGCAAGGCTTTTTAAGCGTATTCGTCAGGGTCAGGGTCGAGCATTTGCTCAATGGCTCGTATGGCATCTTTTACCAGCAGCTTGTGTTTTTTCATCCGCCGAATCATGAGTTCATCTTCAGATGGGTGGGTTGTCATCCTGCGGATGGCTGCCTCAAGCTGTTGGTGCTCTGCGCGTAATACTTCAAGCCGTCCGCGTAACACTTTTGTGATGCTCGCAGCACCTGCGTCTCCTGTGTCTTCCGGTGTGTCCACGGGTGCCCTCTAGTCAGTGAGCCTATTTTCCAGGCCATAACGGATGAGCTCAGCGGTACTTTTAAGGCCCATTTTTTCAAGTAATCGCGCGCGATATGTGCTGACGGTTGCAACGCCCAGATTGAGTTTTTCGGCAATCTGCGTTAACGAATTTCCCGTTGATATCATCACTAGCACCTGATATTCGCGATCAGTAATTCGTTCATGCGGTAGTTTATCGGTGTCATCCGAGAGCGCTTCGACCAGTTGTTGGGCCACCGATGCGCTGACATATTTCTTGCCGCCCGCGACTTGACGGATGGCGGTGACCAGTTGTTCTGGCGCGCTTTGCTTGGTGAGATAGCCTGCGGCGCCCGCTTTTAGCGCACGCACGGCGTATTGTTCTTCAGGATGCATGCTGAGAATGAGGACAGGCAACCGGGGAAACTCTTTTTTCAACTGCTTGAGGGTATCGATGCCATTGCGATTGGGCATGGAGACATCCAGCAAAAATACATCCCACGGTTGCTGCCGGGCAAGTTGCAAGGCTTCGGCGCCATCATCCGCTTCACCCGTGACAAGCAGATCATCGGTTTCCGAAAGAATTTGCTTAAGACCCTGGCGCACAATGGCATGGTCATCAGCGATGAGGACATGAATCTTGTCAAGCATGGTCAAAATAAGGCACGTTGTGCTTCTTCATCTGCTGGCGGCTCTGGGGGTGTGTACTCTGGTACTCGTAAGGTCACGCGGGTTCCTCCTTGCTCTGCTGCAACAATCGCAAAAGAACCCGCGAGGCTGGAGATACGCTCACGAATGCCGCGTAATCCGAATGATTTGGGTTTTTGCATATCGGCGTCTGAAATGCCGCGACCATTATCGCGGACTTCCAGCACAATGTTACCGTGTTCGCGGTGCAAACGGATAAAGACCTGCGAAGCATGGGCGTGTTTGGCAACGTTAGTCAGCGCTTCTTGTGCAATCCGGAATAATGCTAACGACGTTGCCAGCGCAGGCTCAGGAATGTCTTCATCGGATTGCACGTGGCAAGGGATGTTGAACCGCTGGGTGAAGTCTTCAGCCTGACATTCAATGGCCGCAGGCAAGCCAAATTCTTTGAGAATGCCGGGGCGCAGTTCGCGCGCCACGCGGCTGGCCGTGCTCATTGCCTGGTCGAGCAGGCCTTCGATTGAATAGGCTTTATCACGCAGAGTCTCGGCAGTGTCCGGCAGCTTGCTGGCCAGCAGCGCAACTTCGATTTTAAGCCGCACCAGAATAGAGCCAAGTTCGTCGTGAATGTCGCGCGAGATGCGTTCGCGTTCTTCTTCCTTGATGGCTTCAAGGTGGGAAGACAGTTCGGCAAGTTGCTGCCGCGATTTGCGCAGTTGCGCTTCGCTTTCCTTGCTCTGGGTGATATTGGTCGCAATGCCGCGCCATTCGACTGTGTTGCCATCCAGGCGATGCGGCATGGAGCGCAGGTTAATCCATTTGTGCCGCGTGCGCCCTCGAGTGCGGCCTTCCCAGTTGAGCAGAGCGCCGTTAGAGGCCGAGTCTTGCAAGGCTCGATATAAACTTTTCTTTTCTTCGGCATCGAAGGCATCGAATAGCCGTGAAGCCGAAGCCAGCAAGTCGTGGGGGGTGACGCCAAAAAGTTTTTGACAGCCTTCGCTGGCGTAAAGAAAGCGATAGCCATCGTCTGTTTTCTGCCGCAGATGAAACAGCATGCCCGGTAAATTGGATGCCAGACCACGAAAACGAGCCTCGCTTTCTTTTAACTTTTCTAGCGCGATACCATGGTCGGCCCGGTGACGGGCTTCACGCACTTCCCGCATGATGGATAGCACCAGAAGGTCGAGCTGGTGACTATCAACCACATCGCGAACGCCGATACGCAGCGCTTGCTGCGTATCGGCTGATGTCACTGGGTGGGTGAGCAGAATCAAAGGTAAATCGAGTGCGGATTGTTCGATTTGATGAATCACGTCGGCGAGTGGCAGCAGCATTAGGTCCGGCGAGTAGATGGCGGCATCCCAGGACTTTTGCGTTAGCGCATTGTGCAAGTCACTCAGTGAGGCGATAGCGTGCAGAGCAGCTTGCCTGCCTGCGATAGTAAATGGCGTGTGTAAGCGCGCAGCTAAATCATCTGCCTTATCTGCGGCGCAGAGCAATAACAATTGCAATGACTGCGCTGTATCCAGCGTGCCTGTATTTAGCGCATCATTTGCGACAGCTTTCGGTAGACTATCTGAAAGTGTTTCGGCAGTAGGAGTCGAGGCTAACATCAAACTGGGTTCGAATTAAATAAAAGAGCCAAAGAGAGAGAGCGTCAAGTTTATAGCGATTCTCGCCAATAGCTACGCTATAATTTGCGCCATGCCGGCATAGCTCAGCTTGGTAGAGCAACCGCCTTGTAAGCGGTAGGTCGTCTGTTCGATTCAGACTGTCGGCACCAAAACCCATCTTCATCTAAAGCACTATCTATCTATTCATCTCATCCAAGGCCACTTTTAGTGGCCTTTTGTTTTGGGTGCAGCGCATCTCAGTGGGTTTTCCAGAAGCGGCTTGAACGCTGCGTGGCGTAGCACCAGCGCCGAGTTTTTGCTAATGAGGGAAAATTCATTAATGTGTTTAAACCATGTATATTTGTTCGAATTCACAATTCACAATGGGTGCATTGCGGGCGGCTTTTTAGTGATCAATAGCGTCGTAACATTTTTATACAAGGAGGCAACCGTGGCTGCATTAACCGAAGAATCAACGAGTAAATTCGCAACGATTAACGAAGAGGGTCTGAGTCACTTCAAAATTCACTACAACGAGGCTGGCCAGGGTGACGCGATTGTCATGCTGCATGGCGGTGGGCCAGGCGCCAGTGGCTGGAGTAATTACTACAAAAATATCGAGGCCTTTGTTGAGGCGGGCTATCGCGTCATCCTCATGGATTGCCCCGGCTTTAACAAGTCAGCCGAGATTGTTCCCGACGTGCAGCGCGGGTTATTGAATGCGCGTGCCGTAAAGGGGTTGCTGGATGTACTGAATATCAAAAAAACCCATTTGGTTGGTAATTCAATGGGTGGCGCAACGTCACTGAATTTTGCCGTTGAATTTCCAGATCGCTTGGACAAAATGATTCTGATGGGGCCGGGCGGCATGGGGCCGAGCATTGTGCAGCCGAATCCGCAAGAAGGTATCAAGAAGATGTTCAAGCTGTATCACGCACCGACCTACGAAAACTACGTGGATATGCTGGATGTGTTTGTATTTGATCCGTCAGGCATTACTGAAGAACTACGGCAAAGACGCTGGGCAAACATCCAGGGAAATCTCCAGCATCTGAAAAACTTTGTTGCCAGCTCGACAAAGGTGCCGATATCCGCATGGGATATCACTTCGCGCCTTGGTGCAGTGAAGGCGAAAACGCTGATTACCTGGGGTCGCGATGACCGCTTCGTGCCGATTGATCTTGGCTTGCGATTGATTAACATTATTCCTGATGCGCAAATGCATATTTTTTCTCGCTGCGGCCATTGGGCGCAATGGGAGCATGCGGATGAGTTCAACCGCTTGGTGCTGGCTTTCCTGAAAAACTGATATGGTCATGTGAAGCTTGAGCTTCGCATGACTTGTCAAAAGCTGGAGACATTTGCGGCGAGGCATTCCCGCCGCAATGGGTTAGCGGGCGTTAGCCGCGCGTATTGGCGTTGGGCAGTGTGGCCAGATCAGCCAGATCAACTTTTACGGGTGGCTTCCAGCCTTTCTTGTGATGCTCTGCCACCACGGTGGTGAAAATGCCGCCGCGCACATAAAAGCGTGCGGTCAAGCGCATATAGCGAGGCTTTACGGCGCTGGCCAGATCATCCAGGATGCGGTTGGTGACATCTTCATGAAAATGGCCTTCGTCACGAAAACTCCACATGTAAAGCTTCAGGCTTTTCAATTCCACACAGACTTTATCGGCAATGTAATCCAGCGTCAGGGTGGCAAAATCCGGCTGGCCGGTTTTCGGGCACAGGCAGGTGAATTCCGGGATTTCCATGTGAATCTGGTAATCGCGGTGCGCTGCCGGATTGGGAAAGGTTTCAAGCGTTTTCAAGGGTTGGCTGGTTATCTGTTTGGCTGCTTGTTTGCTCATTGGGTCAGTCACTGAGAAGAGAGATGGGAATGATTATAATGGGACGGCCTTCAACCCTTCTTTTTCCGGTTTATACCTTGTGCGTTTAATCAAGCTGAAAATTGCGGGCTTCAAATCGTTCGTCGAACCGACCATTGTGCTTTTCCCCAGCCAGTTAGCGGGGGTGGTGGGGCCTAACGGCTGTGGCAAATCAAATATTATCGATGCGGTGCGCTGGGTGCTGGGCGAATCCAAGGCGTCCGAGCTGCGCGGCGAATCGATTCAGGATGTGATTTTCAAAGGCTCAGGCAATCGCAAACCCGTGAGCCGTGCCAGCGTTGAGCTGTTTTTCGATAACGGACAGGGACGTGCGGCCGGTCAATGGTCGCAGTATGCCGAGATTACGGTCAAGCGCGTGCTGGATCGCGAAGGGAATTCGAGCTACTACATCAATAATCTGCACGTGCGTCGGCGCGACGTGATTGATCTTTTCCTGGGCACGGGCCTGGGGCCGCGTGCTTATGCCATCATCGGCCAAGGCATGATCTCGCGTATCGTCGAGGCCAAACCCGATGAGCTGCGTTTCTTTCTGGAAGAAGCAGCAGGTGTGACCAAATACAAAGAGCGCCGCAAGGAAACCGAGCACCGGCTGGAAGATGCGCGGGAAAACATTGCACGCGTGAATGACATTTGCAATGAGCTGGAGGCTCAAGTCACGCGCTTGCAAGCGCAGGCGGAAGTTGCCAAGCAATATCGCACCCTGCATGAGCAGGTTTCAACAAAGCAATCGGTGTTGTGGCTGAAGAAACGCAACGATGCGCGCAGGGATGCGCAGCAATTGGCGCAGCAGGTGATGGAAGCATCGACGCAGGTAGAAGCCGAAACTGCAAAGTTGCGTGAGGTGGAAGCGCATGTCGAGCATGCGCGCGAGGCGCATTTCACTACATCGGACGCGCTGCACGCAACGCAGGCCGAGATGTATGCCGCCAATGGTGAAGTGAGTCGTCTGGAAGCGGAATTAACCCATGTGCGTGAGGCGCGTACGCGTCTGGAATTGCGATTAGCTCAACTTGCGGGTGAAGAAACTCATTGGACGACGCAGAATATCCAGCTGACAGAAGAAGAAGCGCGTTGGCAGACGTTGCTGGACAATGCGCGTAACCGCGCAGCCATTACCACTAGCCAGCATGCAGAGGCTGCCGAGCGTTTGTCCGGAATGGAAGAGGCGGTGCGTCTGGCGGGAAGCGAAGTGGCCGCAGCGCGGCGTGAGCAGAATCAAAGCGAGCAGGCGTTGCGCTTGGCAGAAGCCGATCGCGGCCACGCGCAACGCGCGTTGGAAAACCTTGCCCAACGGCATACCCGGCTAGAGCAGGATCGTCTTGCTCTGGGCGCGCCGGATCCGGTGCTGCTGGCGTCAGCCCAGGAACATGAGATGCGCAGTGAAGACGCTGTCGCGGCAGCGCAAGCACAACTCGCGCTGGTACAAGCCGCCGTGCCTGCGGCGGAATCCGCGGTGCGTAGCGCGCGAGAGGCCTTGCAGGCGGCGCATCGTCGCTTGACTGAAACCCGCGCGCAGCATGGTGCCCTGGAGCAATTGCAAGCCAAAGTAGCGCCTAGCGGCGAAATTGGTACGTGGCTCAAGGCGCGTGGCCTGACTGATGCCAAGCCCTTGTGGCAAGCGATCCAGGTGAATGCCGGATGGGAAACTGCGGTTGAATCGGTGTTGCGTGAACGTTTTTCGGCGCTGATGGCCGATGCCACGACATTGCGTGTTGCCCTGGCTTCTCCGCCGCCTGCCATTTTGACACTGGTGCTGACTGATCCTGCTGTACAGGATGCCCTATCACCACTGGCAGCAACATCGGCGAGCGATACTTTACGCGCGCAAGTGCAATGTGCCGACCCACGCTGGTCTGCCGTGCTTGATGAATGGCTGGCGGGTGTGATCGTCGCCGATGATCTCTCGGCCAAGTTGCCATTGAGTCGAGATGCAGCGCATGCTGGATATGGATCGTCGGTATCCTATGTTTCGAGCGCAGGCCACACCTTGACCCACGGCGGTGTCACGCTGTATGTGCCGGATGTAAAAACCCATGGCGTGATCGAACGGCAGCGCGAGATTGATGAGTTAGCCGCACTGATCATGATGCACGGTGCCTCTGAACAGTCTGCGCGTGAGGCGCAGCACGCCGCTGAGCAAAATCTGACCGTATTGCAAACGCAATTGACCACGGCCCGCCGTGCGGCGCAGGAGGCGCAGCAGGCGTTTCATGCTGCCCAAGTGGACGCACTTAAATTGACCCAGGCGCAGGCGAGGTTTGAAGAGCGCGCCACGCAAATCGACCGTGATCTGGCCGAGTTGTCGCGCCAGAATGCAGCAGAGCAGGCGCGCGCCGAACGCGCTGAGCTGGAAGCCAGGCAGCAGAGCGATAAACTTGCCGATAGCCGCCAGCAACTCGAACAACTGTTTGAAGCGCAACGCCAAAAAGAAACGGCGCTGCGTGAAGCGCGTCAGTTGGAAACACAGCTTGCGCGAGAGATGCAAGAGGCCGGTTTTTCTGAACGCGAATGCCTTTCCAAGCTGGAAGACAATGCGCGTGCGGCCACTACGGCCATCAGCCAGCTGGCGCGCATCGCCACAGAAACCACCGCCGCACGTACAGAAATTGCGAGTATTAGCGACCAGGTTCTGCAAGAGCAATTACACCGTGCGCTGGACGATAAACGTGCCAAAGAGTCGGCGCTGGCAGAACGGCGCAATGCACTGGAATCCGCTGCTGCCGAGTTACGCAGCCTGGATGAACGCCGCTTGAAGTTAGAGCAGGGAGTTGATCCACTCCATGAGCGGATCAATCAGCTCAAGATGAAAGCGCAAGCTGCGCAAATGAGCGAAGCACAATTCCAGGAGCGGCTGACAGAGATTAATTTACTGACCGAGGCCGATGAGGCTCCTTTTGCCGAAGCGCTTGCCGCTCAGCCCAAAGACAGTGTTTTGCAAAGCGAGATCACGCGCCTTAACCATGAGATCGAAGCCCTGGGCCCGGTGAATCTGGCAGCGCTGGATGAGCTAACCTCGGCCGCTGAGCGCAAGGGTTATCTGGATGAGCAGTCGGCTGATCTGGGCAAAGCGATTGGTACGCTGGAAGATGCGATTCGGCGGATTGACCGCGACACGCGCGAGCAATTGCAGGAAACCTACAACATCGTCAATGCCCAATTTGGACAGTTATTCCCGCAGCTTTTTGGCGGCGGCGAAGCGCGCTTGATTCTCACGGGCGATGAAATTCTGGATTCCGGTATTCAGATCATGGCGCAACCGCCTGGCAAGAAAAATACCACCATTCATTTGCTCTCGGGTGGCGAAAAAGCGTTGACCGCCATTGCGCTGGTATTTGCCATGTTCCAGCTTAATCCGGCGCCTTTCTGTATGCTGGATGAAGTGGACGCTCCGCTGGACGATTCAAATACCGTGCGGTTCTGTGACATGGTGAAGCGTATGTCGGTGCAAACCCAGTTTATTTTTATTTCACACAACAAAATTGCGATGGAAATGGCGCAGCAATTGATTGGCGTTACCATGCAGGAGCAAGGTGTATCGCGCGTGGTAGAGGTCGATATTGGCGAAGCATTGCGTCTCGCTGACGAACAAAAGGTGGCATAAAAATGGCTTTGAGCGATTTGCAAATGGTTTTGATTGGTGCCGGAGCGACTGCCGTGGCAGCCGTCTGGGCTTACAACCTGTGGCAAGAGAGAAAACTGCACCGCCTTAGCCAAACGTTCTTTACCCATCCGCAGGACGATACGTTGATCAATCCGTTGGCCCATGAGCCAGTTGCCGAACAATCGACAACTGAGGGGGATCTGCATGAAATGGCAGGCATAGCGGACCGTAAAGAGCCTACAGTTTCAGCATTCGATGCTGCTGAACCGCAAAAAAAATCGGTAGATGAATTCTCTGAACAAATTCACTACCAATCAGATGAACAAGGTACAGAAGAGTTTCCGCCAGAATTGATCAATGCATGGCCAGATGTGCCATCTGCCGCAGCAGAGCCTGCTGTCACGGTGGCGAGTACGTCAGAGCCGGATGCCTTGCCGTCAGAATGGACCGATACCTTGACTCACTGCGTGTTGTGTTTGAAAACGGCAGAGCCTGTCCATGCATCGACGCTTTGGATGTTGCAATCTGGCTGGGCGGCACAATTGGGTAAATCACTGCGCTGGCTGGCTTACGATGACTTCACTGCAAGCTGGCTGCCGATTGATGAAAACGCTACGGGCCAACATATATACTGGGCCGCAGCGTTACAACTCGCTGATCGGCGGGGTGCAGTTTCAGAGAGTGCTCTGGCGCATTTTTTTGAGGGCATGCAACATTGTGCGAATCATGTGGGTGCTGTGCTGCCCTTGCCTGATCTCGCACCCATCGCTGCACATGCGGTAGTTCTGGATAACTTTTGTGCCAATGTGGATATTCAGTTCAAGGTGCATATTGTTGAATCCGCCGGTGGTGTGTTTAGTGGTACCAAGTTGCGTGGTGTGGCTGAATCCGCCGGTATGCAGCTCGAGGAGGATGGCTGTTTTCACGCACGTGATAGCGTAGGCGAAGAATTGTTCACGTTGATGAATTTGGATAGCGAAGCTTTTACTTTCGACAATTTGCGCTCATTGACGACGCATGGTTTGTCTTTGAGCCTGGATGTGCCACGCGTGAGCGACGGGCTGGCTACTTTTGCTCGCATGCTGGCTACGGGACAGCAACTGGCACGTGCACTGGATGGCGTGCTGGTAGATGCGCAACGCCTGCCTTTGACTGAGGTCATGACATCGGCGATTCGCGCCAAAATTGCAGAATTGCAGCAAACCATGCGTGAAGCAGATATTGCGCCGGGGAGTGCGCGCGCGCTGCGTCTGTTTTCCTG
>JAUSQB010000326.1 GCA_030652715.1 Rugosibacter sp. | reverse complement strand
ACCATCCGCTACGGCGAGGAGAGCGTTTTCTGCTCGACCGCCTTGTAGCGCAGTTGGTTTATCAGCGCCGACTTTTAATAACTTACGGATGGATGCTTCACAAGACCTATGAACTTATATCAAGCGATGATCGAGCAAACGGCGGATGCCTTTATTTTTTCCGATCTTGAAGGGCGCATCCAGCTATGGAACCACGGGGCTGAAGTTATTTTCGGTTTCTCGGCCAAGGACGCCATCGGCCAATCGCTGGACATCATCATCCCCGAACACCTGCGCCAAGCACATTGGATCGGATTTCATAAAGCGATAGCCACCGGCCGGATGTCCTTGGGCGACCAGGTAATGACCACTCGCTTCCTGCATAAAGATGGCAGCAAGGGCTATGTCGACATGCGTTTCAGCCTGATCAAGGACGACACCGGTAAACTCATGGGCGTGCTGGCCACCGCCCGCGACAGCACCACGCGCTATCTGGCTGAGCGCATGCTGCGCGCACGCCTGGCAGCGCTTGCGCCCGCCGATGACAGCAAACCGGCGGCAGCAGCACCGGATGAATAACCACCCCGCCATGAGCAAACCCTTTCCCGGATTTTCAACGCCCGCCGCAGGGCCGGAATCCCCCCTGGAAATGCTTGCCGCCTGTCACAAGCGGATTCGCCATCAATGCGCCACATTGCTGCGCCTGCTACCGCATTTAGCCACCCACGGCGCAGATGAAGAAGCCCGTACAGCTGCCGCACAAGTCATCCGTTATTTCGAGACCTCCGGCAAACAGCACCATCAAGATGAGGAAGAAGACCTTTTCCCGGCGCTTATCGAATCCATGGCCGGCTCCGACGCGGTTTGCCTGCATGAAATCACCGAGGCATTGCAAGCCGACCATCAGGCGTTGGAAACGGCCTGGGTTCCGTTGCGCGATGGGTTAATGCAAATTGCCAATGGTGACAATGCACTCATCTCCACCAACGATGTTGAAACCTGGGCTGCCCACTATGAACAGCATATTCAGCGTGAGGAAGACGTACTACTCCCGATGGCCGCCCGTCTGTTAAGCGAAGCCGCGCTCGAACACATTGGCCGTGCCATGTGCGCCCGGCGCGGGCTGACGTTTCCCCAGAAATAACCCCCTAGACACAACCAATCTGTTGGGCAGCATTACGTGCCTTGAGTGGCTGCTTGTCGACCTAAGGAGACGATCAGTGATCACCAAAAGCTGTGTCGGCGAACGTCTGCTTACTGATTCAGTGAATGCGTACTCTCGACTCACTGCCGCCATTCCACGTTCGAGTTAGCCATCGCGGTCACTTCGATGCCTTTAGTTTTCGTTTTCTAAAGACGCCAATAAATGTCTCACTTTTCGTTCCTTAGAAATTTGATTAATATTGCATAATAATACTAGATGGCTTGTATTATTTAATTTTCAAATGGCTCACAGATAGGGATGCCGGTCTCTGGTCACTGATTAAAGTTCAAGGAGCAGGCAATTCATTCTGACAGGGTCTCTTCCAAGAATATCCATGATCGCCTAAACACCGATATCGTGACGATCACGGCGATGACGGCGGCGATCATGGCCAGCAGTGTGGCCATCCTGGCCCTCGTGTTTGGGCCTCTGCCTGGGGTCGCACCTGAGGTGCGGGCTTTGCGGGTGATTGTTTCAGCATCGTTTTCTCTCCTGTCACTGGCGAGCTTCGTCATGGCGCGGCGCGGACAGGTCCGTCTTGCGGCGGGCCTGTTGAGTGCTGCCGTGTTCGCATCGCTCATGGTGTTGCCAATTTCATTGCAACTCGGCGTTTACTCCCCCGGGCTGCCCTTACTCGCTAGCCTGATCATGTTCGCAGGATTCCTGATCCGCCCCACCGCTGCCCTGGCGATTGCAGTACTAAGCATCGGTACCGTTCTCGGACTCCTTGGGGCACAGGCCGCAGGGGCGTTATCCGGTCCCACGCCAGCGCCGACGCCGATTGTGATGGCTGGCGGCAATATCATCCTTTTCGCGATCATTGGCTGGCTAACCATGCGCTATGCGAAGTCCTTCGGGAACACAATTGCTACGCTTGAGGAGACCAAACAGCGGCTGGAGGCAATTATTCAAACCTCACCGCTAGCCATTTGCACGCACGACATGAACAATATTGTGGTCACATGGAATCCAGCTGCTGAGCGAATGTTTGGTTGGACAGAGGCGGGAGCCATAGGGCACCCGATGCTAACTATGTCCCCAGAAACATCCAAGGGCACTGAGAATCTAAGTGCTATGGCACGAAATGGGGCTTTAATTAATCAAGTTGAATTGCTATCTCAACGGCGCGATGGGTCGTTCATTAATATCAGCTTGTCCATTGCACCGCTAAAGGATTTGGCAGAGAAACAGTATGGCTATTTATCGATTATGGCCGATATCACTGAGCGAAAAGCCGCTGAAAAACAGATTGAATTCCTTGCTTATCATGATAGCTTAACCGGCTTACCCAATCGTCTGCTACTTCAGGATCGGTTTGTGCAGGCCAAGGCTTACGCGGTTCGTGCCAACACCAAGGTGGCACTGCTGTTGATGGACTTGGACAACTTCAAGAGCATCAATGACACCCTGGGTCACGATGCCGGAGATGCACTGCTTAAACAGGTTGTCACTCGCCTGGGAGAATGTGTACGCCAGACGGACATCGTTAGTCGCCAAGGTGGTGACGAGTTTCTCATCATTCTGCCCGGACTGGATCATGCGGACGATACAGTGCCCGCTCTAATCAAGATCGTGGATCGGCTACAGGACCCATTTCATACGGTGGACCATGAGATTTCGACCTCTGTATCGATTGGGGTATCTATTTTTCCTGAGGATGGTACCAGCTTCGAGACTCTGCTCAAGAAGGCCGATATGGCGATGTACCAAGTCAAAAATTCAGGGCGTAATGGTTATCGCTTCTTTGACGAAACCACCAATGTGGAAGCAGGGGAACGTCTCATGATTCGTAACGATCTGCGCCGCGCCTTGGAGAGGAACGAGTTTGTGTTGTATTACCAGCCCCAGCATGATCTGACCAGCGGTGCAGTCGTTGGTGCCGAAGCCCTCATTCGCTGGAACCACCCCAAGCAGGGCACGATGGCCCCGGGCCGCTTTATCCCAGTGGCAGAGGAAAGTGGCCTTATTGTGCCTATCGGTGAATGGGTATTACGCGAGGCTTGTAATCAGGCTATGACGTGGAAGCGTGCGGGTCTGCCCGATTTGTCTATCGCTGTAAACCTCTCAGCAGTACAGTTCAAGCGTGGCAACGTAGAGGCGTGCGTGCTTCAAGTATTGGATGAAACAGGTTTTGACCCAGTGCTGCTAGAGTTGGAGCTGACGGAATCAATCCTGATCCAGGATGTGGAGAGCGTCCTGGCCAGTGTCAAGCGCTTGAAACTATTGGGTGTGAAGCTATCGATCGACGATTTCGGAAC
>JAUSQB010000324.1 GCA_030652715.1 Rugosibacter sp. | reverse complement strand
TTTCCGAATCGAGGAAGCTGCGCAGTTTTTCCGAACGGGTAGGATGGCGCAGCTTGCGCAGGGCTTTGGCTTCAATCTGACGGATACGCTCGCGGGTGACGTCGAATTGTTTGCCGACTTCTTCTAACGTGTGGTCGGTGTTCATTTCAATACCGAAACGCATGCGCAGAACCTTGGCTTCGCGCGGCGTGAGGCTATCGAGAATTTCCTTGGTGACATCACGCAGGCTGGAAAACAGCGCAGCTTCATTAGGTAACAGCGTGCCTTGGTCTTCGATAAAGTCGCCCAAGTGCGAATCGTCATCGTCGCCAATCGGCGTTTCCATGGAAATAGGCTCTTTGGAAATTTTCAGTATCTTGCGAATCTTGTCCTCGGGCATTTCCATTTTTTCTGCCAGCACGGCGGGCAGAGGCTCCTGACCTGTCTCCTGCAAAATCTGGCGGCTGATGCGATTCATCTTGTTAATGGTTTCGATCATATGCACCGGGATGCGGATAGTGCGCGCCTGGTCCGCAATTGAACGGGTAATGGCTTGCCGAATCCACCAGGTGGCATAGGTTGAAAACTTGTACCCACGGCGGTATTCAAATTTATCCACGGCTTTCATCAAGCCAATGTTGCCTTCTTGAATCAGATCAAGAAACTGCAGGCCACGGTTGGTGTATTTTTTGGCAATTGAAATCACCAGCCGCAAGTTGGCTTCGGTCATTTCGCGCTTGGCACGGCGGGCCTTGGCCTCACCAGTGGACATCTGCTTGTTGATGTCTTTGAGCTCTTTGAGCGGAATACCCGTACGGCTCTGGAGTTCGATCAGATTATGCTGTTCATCCACCACATTAGGGGCATTGCGAATGAGCAAGGCCGCATAAGGCTTGCCTGACTGAATCTCTCTTTTGATCCAGTCCGTATCCACTTCATTGCCGGGGAATGACTTAATGAAATGCTGCCGTGGCATATGCGATTTATCAACACAAAAATGCAGAATTTTCCGCTCATGACTGCGTACGGCATCAACAATGCTGCGCACCGAACCGCATAGCTTTTCAATTGTTTTTGCCGTAAAGCGGATGTTCAAGAGCTCATCTGCAATCTGCTTTTTGAGGCGCAGATAGCTTTTGTCCTCAGAGCCTTTTTTAGACAATGTCTGTTGCAATTTTCCATAAAGCGCATGGATGAGCGAGAAACGTTCTAATGCATCCTGCTTGAGTTTTAGCAATGAGGCAGATATTTGTGCACTGCCATCATCGCCATCGGCAAAGTCTTCTTCAACATCTTCTTCTGTGGCGGCGGCTTCCAGTTCTTCGTCTGACGCATTGGGATCAATCAGACCATCAATGAGTTCATCAACGCGCATCTCATCGCGTGCGACACGCGCGGCCATGTCGAGCATGGCGGCAATGGTGGTGGGGCAGGCAGAAATAGCCATTACCATGTGCTTTAAGCCATCCTCGATGCGCTTGGCAATTTCAATTTCGCTCTCGCGCGTCAGCAGCCCGACTGAACCCATTTCGCGCATATACATACGCACGGGATCTGTCGTTCGGCCAAATTCGGAATCAACGGTGGACAAGGCTTGCTCGGCTTGCTCTTCCACTTCTTCGGCATCAACCGGCGCTGGCGACGTTTGATTCAGCAGCATGTCTTCGACGGCGGGTGCTTCATCGAACACTTGTATCGACATATCGGCAAAGGTGGCGATAATCGATTCGATCTGCTCTGCATCAACCAACTCATCCGGCAGATGATCGTTAATTTCTGCATATGTCAGATAACCCCGCTCTTTGCCCAAGGCAATCAGGGTTTTGAGTCGGCTGCGCTTGGCATCCATATCGAGAGGCGCGGCTTCTGGCGCGATGATCAATTTCTCTTTACTCTTGCGGCCACGGCCTTTGGCAACCACTTCGACCAGCGCAGGTTTTACTGATGGGGCCGCAGGTGTTGCTTGTGCCGCCTTTGCTTTGGCGGCAGGAATCTTTTGCTCGACCGTTGCGCTGGCAGCTTTTGATTTGCTTTTTGTCGTGGTGATTTTATTCGGCATGATAATCCTCGGCGGAGACACAAGAACGGCGCAGTAATAATTGACAGCTACTGTAGACCTTGGGCACTGAGAGTAAATAGTTCAGCGCACCATAAAAAACAGTGGAAGCGCTGGGGAACCGGTGATTATATCAGAGCAGGGTATCTGCCGCATCAAGCGATACGCTACGTTTTTTTGCCAGCAGATAAGTCAATCGTTGACGTTCTTCCAAATTAAGCCCTTGCCGCGCCTGCTCCTTGAGTTTTTCAATTTCAGCAGTGAGTTGGGTCTGCTGCAAGTGGACAATCGCGTCATTGAAAACCGCTTCAAGTGCGGCTAAATCAAGCTCTTCTTCGCTGGTTGTGGCCAGCGCCGCAACCAGCGGCTCATGCGCTGTGCCACGAAAAAATTCAATCATGACGCCAAAACCTGCCGCCGCCAGCTCGCCGTGCGCAATCGCCTGGGCAATGGCATGCAGCGCTGCGCCCGCCGGTTGCTCGCCATTGATCAAATCCAGCGGCAACTGTGCTGCCCATATGGGTTTATGCAGCACAATTTTCAGTAATTTATGCTCAATGGTCGAAGGTATCGGGCGCTGCTTCATCTGGGCCGGTGCATACCGATTGCGGGTAAGCGGCTTTAGCTCGCATTGGGCTTCCACCTCGGTTTGCGACACTTGAGCGCGGGCAGCAATCTCTTTGACGATTTGAATTCTTAATATCGGTGCCGCAATTTTTTGCAGCAAGGGCTTTGCCTCATGCACCAGTTTTGCTCGATTTTCTGCGCTCACCGGCGGGTTTTGCTTGGTTAATTCACGCACCAGAAACTCAGATAAGCGCGTGGCATTGCGCGTGTGATGAACAAAGGCTTCCTTGCCTTGTGTGCGGATAAATTCGTCCGGATCCTGGTTGCCCGGCATTTGCAGTATCTCGACTGCTTTATTATCCGCCAGATGCGCCAGACTCACCTCCATTGCACGCCAGGCGGCACGGTCTCCGGCGCTATCCCGGTCGAAACAAAACACAACGCGGCTGGCCAACTTCAACAACTTTTGTACGTTGGCATCGGTCGCCGCAGTGCCCAGCGTGGCGACCACATTGTCGACGCCATGTTGCGCCAGACCCACGACATCCATATAGCCTTCCACCACCAGCACGGTATCTTCTTCTTGAATTGCCTTGCGCGCCTGGGGCAAGCCATACAACTCACGACCTTTTTCAAACAGCGGAGTCTCGGGTGAATTGAGATATTTCGGCTCCCCTTCGCCAATCACACGCCCGCCAAAGCCAATGACATTGCCGCGTTGGTCAAGGATCGGAAACATCACCCGGTCGCGAAACCGATCATAGCGACGCCCCTGATCATTGCTGATCACCAAGCCGCATTCAATCAGTGCGTTATCGCTGTACTCAGGGAAAACCTGCTGCAAATTTTGCCAGCCATCGGGGGCATAACCGAGGCCAAATTTAGCGGCTATCTCGCCGGTCAGCCCTCGGGCACGCAGGTAATCCACCGCTTTGGGCGAAATCTTGAGTTGTTCGCGATAAAAGTGCATGGCGCGCGCCATTAATTCAGTCAATGGCGCTTTTTTCGCTTGTTCGCTATAGTGGCGCTCGGTTTTCGGCACCGATAACCCCACCGATGAGGCGAGTTCTTCAATCGCTTCAATAAAGCCGATGCCGGCATATTGCATGACAAAACCCACCGCGCTGCCATGCGCGCCGCAGCCAAAGCAGTGATAAAACTGCTTGGCAGGACTGACTGTAAACGAGGGGGTTTTTTCCGAGTGAAACGGACAACAGGCGCTGTAATTCGCGCCACCTTTGCGCAAAGGCACGTAGCGCTCAACCACATCCACAATATCAATGCGGGCGAGGAGTTCCTGGACGAAGCTTTCGGGAATCACCTTGTTATTATGCGCTGATCTCTGTGCTTTGCACTACGACGTGCCACTTAACGCACTAAGCTTGGCTTTCACCAGGCGCGATACTTCGCCCATATCGGCGCGGCCCGCTACTTGCGGTTTGATGTGTGCAATCACTTTGCCCATATCTGACGGTGCCGCTGCGCTTACGGCTTGAATAGAGGCAGTGATAATGGACTCAATCTGTGCGGCATCCATCGCTTGGGGCATATAGGCGGAGAGCACTTCCGCCTCAAATTTTTCCACATCTGCCAGATCTTGCCGTTTGGCAGCTTCATACTGAGTGATTGAATCCTTGCGCTGCTTGAGCATTTTTTCAATCACGGCGACGACACCCGCGTCATCCAGCTCAACCCGCTCATCCACCAGTTTTTGCTTTATGGCTGCGAGTAACAAAGAAAGTGCCTCTTTACGCGGGCGGTCGCCTGCTTTCATGGCGGCTTTCCAGTCGGCGCTGATACGGTCTTTAAGCGTGATGGATGTCATTTTTATTTCCTTTCAAGAAACACAAAAACCGCCTGTTGGCGGTTTTTTTATAGCAACATGATTAACCTTGCTATGGGCAGGTGCGCAGTGCGCAACTGCCAACGCAGATCAATACATTTTTGGCGGCAACAACTGGCTGCTGATACGTTTTTTATGCCGCTTAACCGCAGCCGCCGCTTTACGCTTGCGCTCGGAAGTGGGCTTTTCGTAAAACGTACGGGCTCGCAGCTCGGTGAGGAGACCTACTTTTTCAATGGTGCGCTTGAAGCGACGGACAGCAACTTCAAAAGGCTCATTTTCTTTGACACGAATACCAGGCATTGCAGTGACCTTGATAAGACGAAGAGGCGTGCATTCTAAGGATTTTCAAGCAGATGTCAAAGGGGTGCAGCGGATAGAATGCAGCGATGCGAGTTTTAGGTATTGAATCTTCCTGCGACGAAACCGGCCTGGCCCTCTACGACACTGAACGAGGCCTGCTCGCGCATGCCGTGCACAGCCAGGTGCTCATGCATGAAATTTATGGCGGTGTGGTGCCTGAATTGGCATCGCGCGACCATATTCGTCGGCTGATTCCACTGCTTACGCATGTGCTGACGACCAGTGCATGCACGCGTCAGGATATTGATGCGATTGCCTACACAGCGGGCCCGGGGCTGGCCGGTGCACTGCTGGTGGGTGCCAGCTTTGCTGAATCGCTTGGCCAGGCGCTCAATATCCCCGTTTTGCCCGTGCACCATCTGGAAGGGCATTTGCTCTCACCGCTGCTGGCGGCCGATGCGCCGGAATTTCCTTTCATTGCCCTAC
>JAUSQB010000323.1 GCA_030652715.1 Rugosibacter sp. | reverse complement strand
TCAATTTCAACCACAAAATCGATGGATACGCCTTCCACTTTCATCGCTTCTGCCTGCGGAATCGTGCGGGGGAATCCATCCAAAAGATACCCGTTTCTACAGTCAGCCTGTTTCAAGCGCTCTTTTACCAAGCCTATGATGATGTCGTCAGAAACCAGCCCGCCGGCATCCATTATTTTTTTAGCTTCCTGGCCTAACGGTGTGCCTGCTTTGACGGCAGCTCGCAGCATATCGCCAGTAGAAATCTGCGCAATTTTAAATTTGTCACAAATGGCCCCGGCTTGGGTACCCTTCCCCGCACCCGGTGGACCAAGAAGAATCAGACGCATAAGTATTCAAACTCCGAAAAATTAAATGGTGAAATATTTTTATTAAGCATTTTTTATCCCTTGCGAAGATACCGTCAATTCGCAAGGTGGTCAAACACCTGTCTGACACGATCCAGGTCTTCAGGCGTATCAACACCTGGTGCTGGTGCATCGAGACAATCGACGACACGAATAACAAATCCATTGGCCAGCGCGCGTAATTGCTCAAGAGACTCCCACTGCTCGAGTACGCTTGGCGACAGCTGGCTGTATTGCCGCAAAAAAGCAGTGCGATAGGCGTATAAACCGATATGCCGACGGGTCGGCAGGCCGGCGGGCAAAACGCGCTGATTTATGGCAAAGGCATCCCGTGGCCAAGGAATAGGCGCGCGAGAAAAATACAACGCACGCCCTTGTCCATCAACAACTACCTTGACAACATTCGGATTTAAAAATTCAGCCAACTCGCTCAGCGGATGCGCTGCCGTGGCAATAGCAGCGTCCGGATCATCCGCTAATGCCATCGCAACGCTGGCAATCAATGCAGGATCAATTAACGGCTCATCGCCTTGCACATTAACGACAATCGCCTCATCTTCCCAGTGTCTCAGCTGAGCAACTTCAGCTAAACGATCAGTTCCTGAAGCATGATCAGCACGGGTCATGATGGCATCAAAACCATGCGCTAAAACGGCGTGCATCACCCGCTCATCATCCGTTGCAATGCATATTTCTTCAGCACCGCTTTTTGCAGCCGCTTCAGCCACGCGCACCACCATCGGTTTTCCGGCGATATCCGCTAATGGCTTGCCGGGCAAGCGGGTCGACGCCCAGCGTGCCGGAATCACAACGCAAAAAGGCGCGCGAAAACGCATCAAAGTTCTTCAGGCGTGAGTTTGCGCGCGGATTCTTCCAGCATCACGGGAATATCGTCTTTAATCGAAAAAGCCAACTTGCATCCTTTACACACCAGCTCGGATGCCGCTTTACGATAATCCAATGGCCCCTTGCAGCTAGGGCAAACAAGTATTTCAAGCAGGCGCGCATCCATTGAGTTTCTCCAGAATAAAAGCTACGAGATCAGGGCTCACGTTTGCTGTTACGGGAAGTACCCAGACAGGCAAAGTTAAATTGAGCCGAGTAAATTTTACGGCATCCTTCTCTGTGGTCAGAATCGCATCACCAGAAAAATTCAGTTCTCCGCGCTGGTAGTCATGATGGTCAGCAAATGGATGGGGATCAAATACCAGTCCCATTGCCTGCAAATGATCAAAAAACCGCTGGGGGAATCCAATGCCTGCAACGGCATGTAATTTTTTGCCCAAAAAATCTTCAGCACGGCAGGTTGTTTCTTTATGACCAAACCGATAAAAACTGATGCCTTCGAGCCGCATAGCAAACACAGCCCCATTAAAAGTCGGCGCTGATGATACGGCGCTAAACAACGCGCCATGGGGGACAGCAATGCTATTAAAGACCACAGCATCCACCCGCTTCAATCGACTGACTGGCTCACGCAGCGGGCCAGCGGGAAGCTGCCAGCCATTCATGATGCCCCGTTGATCGAAAACCGCAATCTCAACATCGCGCGCTAAGCGATAATGCTGCAAGCCATCATCAGACAGAATGACATTACACGCAGGGTATCGAGACAACAAAGCTTGCGCGGCACGCACACGGTCACGACCAATAAATAGCGGGCACAGGCTGCGCTGTGCGAGCAATAACGGCTCATCCCCCACAACTGCAGCATCGCTGTCGGCTGTGACTTCAAGCCCCTCTTTTGCCGACCCGCCATAGCCGCGACTCACGATTCCCGGATGCATGCCCCGCGCACGCAATTGGGTTGCCAAATGCAGGATAAGTGGTGTTTTACCTGTACCGCCGACGGTCAGATTACCAATCACTATGACAGGTACCGATACGTGTTGCGACAAAAAAATACCCGCTCGATAAAATAATAATCGCAGCGCAGTTAACGACGCAAAAACAAGCGATACCGGATACAGCAAACAGGCAAGCAGGCCGCGATGTTGCCAGATGGCAGGGCTGCCTGCTGATTCAGCGCTGAGCTTGCTGGGTAGCAAAGGAAATATGCGAAAGTCCGGCAGATTGAGCGGCTTGCATCACATCAACGACCGTTTGATGCATGGCCTTGGCATCTGCATTGATAATCACCACAGGCTCTTTGCCAGGGGCAACCCCTCGCTGCAACGCCTGTTGCAGGCTGGCTATATCACGCCCGACAACGGGTACCTTGTTGACCATTGTCTCGCCTGTTGCCGTGATGGTGACGTTAATTTCATCAGGTTGCTCTTTGTTTTGCTGTGCATCTGCCGTTGGCAGATTGATTTCCAGGCCGGAAAACTTTGAGTAGGTAGTGGTCGTCATGACAAAAATCAAAATCACCAGCAAGACATCGATCATTGCAATGAGATTAATTTCCGGCATTTCACGTTGGCGACTGCGCTGAAAGTTCATCGCACTCGCCTAACTACGGTCGCCATGAATCATTTCCACCAGCTTGATAGCTTCTTGTTCCATTTCAACCAAAAATCCATCTACCAACGCTCGAAAATGACGATAGGCAATCATGCTCGGAATCGCAATAACCAGACCAAACCCCGTGTTGTAGAGCGCAACAGAAATCCCGTGCGCAAGCGCCTGCGGGTTATTACCCGATGCCGTAGGGGAACCAAAAATTTCAATCATGCCTACGACCGTACCAAAAAGACCCATAAGAGGAGCCATAGTAGCGATGGTACCCAGCGTCGTCAGATAACGCTCAAGATCGTGTGCAACGCCACGGCCAGATTCCTCAATGGCCTCTTTCATCACTTCGCGCGAACTTTTAGCATTGCGCACACCTGCAGCAAGAACACGGCCTAAAGGTGAATGATTTTCTAATTTTGTAATTAACGTTTCGCTTACACCACTTTGCCGATATTCTGCAACAACGCCTTGCAGAACGCCCGGCGGTAAAATTTTCACGCGCCGCAAAACTGTTGCGCGTTCAATAATCAACGCAACCGCAATAACCGATGCAAATAACAACGGCCATATAGGCCACCCAGCCGCTTGAATAATTGCAAACACGTGGACAAACTCCCAGTGAACAACGAAAGCCGCACTTTAGCCGGAACTGCCTACTTCGGCAATACAGTCCGGCTACTGCCCTCCCGAGCATGACCGGAGTTATCCCCAAAATCTGTGGATAATTCCGTGGAAAACAGCATAATGCTCAATCTAACTCGTTTTAAATAAAGGCAATTTTTTTGACCGGATAAAATTCAAGCAGCTACGTCGATAATCGCTGATCGTTTAGTATTCATCCTTTTAAACATCTCTTCTTCTCTTCTGCGCATGACTGCACCTTCATCAGTAATCAGTATCAGTGAATTGAACCGCCTAACCCGCCAAACATTAGAACAGGCCTTCCCCCTGCTTTGGGTAACCGGTGAAATTTCAAACCTGATGCGTGCGGCCTCAGGCCATGTGTATTTCACGCTCAAAGACAATGCCGCTCAAGCACGTTGCGTGATGTTTCGCACACGCGCTCAGATACTGCCCTGGCGACTGGAAAATGGACAACAAGTTGAAGCTCGGGCGCTAGTCTCGCTTTATGAACCGCGCGGGGATTTCCAGTTAAATATTGAGGCTATGCGCCGCGCAGGATTGGGACGACTGTTTGAAGAGTTTTCGCGCCTGAAACAAAAGCTTGAAATAGAAGGTCTGTTCGCTGTAGAGAGAAAAAAATCGCTACCACGCCTGCCCAACCGAATTGGCGTTATCAGCTCCCCTCAGGCCGCCGCTTTACACGATGTTTTATCCACACTCAATCGTCGCGCACCCCATCTGGCTATTGTGCTCTACCCGACGCAGGTACAAGGTGACATGGCGGCCAGAGGTATTGCTCAAGCAATTGCCTCCGCAACACAGCGCAAGGAGTGCGATCTTTTACTACTAGTCCGTGGCGGCGGAAGCATCGAAGACTTATGGGCATTCAATGAAGAAATCGTCGCCTACGCTATTGCCAGCAGCACCCTGCCGATCATCAGTGGTGTCGGCCACGAGACGGATACCACAATTGCTGATTTTGTTGCTGATTTACGTGCTCCAACACCCACCGCAGCAGCTGAACTAGCGACACAACACTGGCATGACATGCCACAGAAAATCATTGGCTTGAGTCAGAAACTCAACAGTGCAATGCAGTATCGCCTGTCACGCGACCAGCAGCGGCTCGACCATATGGCACTTCGCCTGACACACCCTGCCAATAACTTAAAGCGCCGACAAGATCAGATGCAATTACTCGCTGCCCAACTGAACACTGCACTGACAAGCCATTTGCGCATACACCATGAGCATATTAGCCGTCTTGCAATGCGCTTTAATCGCCTCGCACCGCGTGTAGAAAGCCGTCAAGGCGCACTGGCATTGCTTGAGCAACGTTTAGTAGCCGCAAAAAATAGATATCTTTTACAAAAGCGTAGCGCACTAGCCCCGCTTTCCAACGCTCTGAAACATCTGAATCCGCACAACACATTGGCACGCGGATTTGCCATTGTTCGTAACGCGCAGGGCAAGGTAGTGAACCACGCCAGCGCATTGCACTCAGGAAACCAAATTGCGGTCGAGCTGGCAACCGGCCACGTAACCGCAAAAGTGCTGACCACATGTTTATTCGAGGAGCCCCTGGACAAATCCTGAAGCCTATAAAACCAATTCGGGCAAGAACACAATAAAAAGGCGCCAATTTCTGATAATCACATGGTTTCTTTAACCTGATTTAACCTTGCACCGAATAAAAGAATCTTTTATAATGCGCATTCTTTCATGCTTTTACCTTATTAGATAATTCATTATGGCCAACACAGTACAAGCTCGCAAACGCGCACGCCAATCTGCCAATCAACGCATCCACAACATGGATCAACGGTCGTCACTGCGTACTGCCATCAAAAAAGTGCGTAAAGCAATCGCCACTGGCGACAAAGTCGGCGCACAGGCTGTTTTTGTTGAGTCGCAAAAAATCATTGACTCTCTCGCTGACAAGAAGATTGTCCATAAAAATCTTGTAGCCCGTCAAAAGAGCCGTTTGTCTGCCGCAATTAAAGCACTCTAAGCTGCTTCATACAGAGGTTGTCAAAAAAAGCTGCCTTGGGGCAGCTTTTTTTTCGGCTAATTTTATATTCCCTAGCCGAAGTACAAGAGGAGCAGCGAGGCTTGCCGTCTGTATAGCGCCTAATAATCTATATCAATGGCTAGAGGTTAGCTTACTAACTCCTACTATCCTAAAGCCAGCGTCCAAGCCTCGGCTTTTAAACCAGCCAGCATTCATTTCCAGAGCATAGCGCGCCGGTTTCAAAGCACAATGGCTGCTCTCAGTCTGGGGTTCCATTTCCTCGACGTTGATAATGGCGCCCTGCTCATCTAAAAAAGCGACCGCAAGTGGAAGATAAGTATTCCTCATCCACATGCAGTGTTTTGCAGCTACTGGAAATACGAACAGCATCCCATGCTGCACAGGCAGTGACCTGCGGTACATCAGACCAGATGCTCGACTGTCAGGTGTTGCGGCAAGCTCAGCTTCAATATGGTGCATCCCCGCAAATAAATTAACGGGCTGCGGGATATACAACTCCGCATTCACAGAAATCGTGAAAAATACTGTTGCCAATGCACCACTCAGTAGCATTAATGTCCGATGCTTCATTCCACCCCTAAAAATATCCCACTGTATTGATCGTAAAGAAAAAATAAAACCAGAATGACTGTGAGTACCTTGACATTTGGATTCACAGCTTACCAGATTGACCTGCAATCAAATTTCGCGCCAATCTCCAGGTGATAGCTTTTCCAATGTCCACTCGCCCACTGCCCAGCGAATAAGCCTAAGTGTTGGAAATCCAATTTTTGCAGTCATACGCCGTACCTGTCGGTTTTTTCCCTCACCTATTACAATCTGCAGCCATGACGTTGGAATAATTGCCCGATAACGAATTGGTGGGTGCCGTTCCCATAAGCTTGACGGCTCATCAATACGCTCAGCATGGGCGGGCTGGGTAATAAAATCGCCCAGGTTGATCCCTTTCCGTAGAGATTCTAAATCAGCCTCAGAGGGAATACCTTCCACTTGTGCCCAGTAGGTCTTGAGCAGTTTATGACGGGGATGGGCAATTCTTGCCTGCAATCTACCATCATCAGTAAGCAGTAGCAGCCCTTCCGAATCCGAATCCAAGCGCCCTGCTGCGTAAACACCAGGTATCGGTATAAAGTCAGCAAGCGTCGGGCGTCCGCTCGCGTCTTTAAATTGCGTTAGCACGCCATATGGTTTGTTAAACAAAATAAGGCGGCTCATGCAAGCAAATAAAAAACTCCAGCTAACTCGGATTAACAATGATCCGATAAAAACCCAATACTATCCAACCTGATGCTCTTGTTAAATCGAGCAACTATAGCTTTCGTTATCCACTCAGGTGATGCATTAATAAATACGCTGCCCTTGAAGTTAGCGTTTCTCCAGCGCTGACTTTTTAATTTCCACTGGGAACCTTTCTCTTAGAGTAGCCATCCATGCGGCCACCTCCTCTTCGATCACCGACTGGTTATAGTGCTCCAGAAATTTTCGATTCTCTGAGTTATCCTGACTTGAGCTGATCGCTTTCAAAGCGTTAATACGATAAATAACATAATCATTCCGGGGAGAAACAAGACCAACATAGGCAGGCAACTTATCGGCCTTTGTTCTGAAAATTGCCTGTAAAGCATCGGGAGAAATGTCGCCTGCGGCAGCCCGACTCAAGACCCTCGGGGTTGACCACTTCAAATCAGTTGGCTCGCCTTTCATCAACGACGACAATTGATTCCTGCCATTTTTAATGGCTAATGCGACTGCAGCCTCGTCAATCAACTTATTTTCAATCTTTTCTTTCACGGCGACAAAATCTTGCAGAGTAGCAGGCTTATGCTCAAGCACACGTGCCGAAACAAGTATACCGGGAGAAACTTCCACGGCTTCGGTATTATGCTTTTTCTTAATTGCATCCTCGCTAAATAAGGCATCAACTAATTTTTTATTATTTAATGGGAAAGACAACGTATCCAACTTTGAAAACCAAACGGTTTGCTGAACGGGCAGCTTCCATTTTTCTGCCGCAGAAGCCAGACTATCCGGCTGCTCATAGACCAAATTGCCAAATAGTTCTGCTGCTTCAGCGTATCGCTTGGCACCCAATTCGCGCCTGAGTTCATCGGCAATGGTAAGCTTTACCTCGTCAAAAGACTTGACACGTTCCGGCCTTATCCCAGTAACCTGAATAATATGAAATCCAAAGTCCGTGCGAATCGCGCTAGATGTCGCTCCGTCTTTCAACCCAAACACAGCATCTTCAAATGGTTTTATCATTAAGCCACGACCAAACCATCCTAAGTCACCACCTTTATCTGCTGACTCAAAATCACTAGAGTACTGCTTCGCTAGCGATGCAAAGTTATCGGGGGCTTGATTGAGCTTAGCTACCACTTCTTCTGCCTTGGCCTGCGCGCTCGTTACTTCTTCTGCAGGTGCATCTTTAGCCACAGAAACCAAAATATGACTTGCCCGACGCGATTCAGCTTCCTTGTAGCGGCTAATGTCAGCCATGTAACGAGCCTTAACTTCTTCATCACTAACTGGCAGTTGCGCCAATAGCACGTCAGTACTCAGTACCAGAAACTCCGCACGAACTTGCTCAGGCAACTCAAATTCCTTGCTGTGCTCCGCATAATATTTTTGTACAGCCTCAGGAGGCAATTTCACTTGGGTACTGTAATTTGCATATGGCACCTGAGCCTCAACAACTTCACGCTGTTCTAGATTTATCGACAGCCAATGCCTTGTCGACGTAACACCGGGAATACTTGCTGCGGCAATAGGTAAAACTAACTGCTGAATCGCCAGGTCATGCCGCATACGCGCCTCAAACAACTCTTTATGTAAGCCCTGCGATGAAAGCATCGTTTCATAGCGGCTTCTGGAAAATTGATTATTCTCCTGAAACTCAGGAATACTCGCGATAACGTTAACCATCTCCCCATCACTCACAACCAGTTGTTTTTTTCTTGCTTGCTGCGCCAACAGCTTCTTTGCGATGAGAGATTCCAGCAGTTGCTGGCGAATTTTTGGCGTATCAAACAGTGCGGGATCAAAATTACTGCCTGATTGAGCACGCAATTGCTCTTGCTGCTGATTTAATGCAGCAACAAATTCCTGCTGGGAAATTGTAACCTCACCCACTGTGGCAATTTCATCCCCACTTGCCCCATTATGAATATAAGACTCAACCCCCCACAGCGCAAATGGAATTATTATGAGAAGAAGAAATCCTTGAACAATTTTCTTGTTGTTGCGAACACTATCAAGCATGCTTAGAAACCCCGGATGAAAAAAAGGCGAACATCACATTCGCCTTTATTCTATGATGCTGACAGGTTCGAACTCTGCCCTGCAACACCCTTTATATACACAAATTAGCGAATTTGTAACTTTCAATTAATACAACTTCATTGCTGATGATTTTACATCACATCAGGCTTGATTATGCCCGGCAGCACTCTGTATCAAGCTACGAATATCCTCACAACCCACCACGCCGTAATGTGCTATCGGCTCAGATAGC
>JAUSQB010000320.1 GCA_030652715.1 Rugosibacter sp. | reverse complement strand
TGGAAAACTTCTGCTGGGAATGGGATGTGCTCAGCGGCATGACAGCCCATGTAGACACCGGCGCGGCGCTACCGCGCACGCTGTATGACAAGATGCTGGCCGCAAAGAATTTTCAGAGTGGCCTGCAGATGTTGCGCCAGATCGAATTCAGCTTGTTCGATTTTCAGCTGCATAGCGACTATCAGCCGGGCGGGGCGCAAACGACCGCAGGAAGTGCAGAGACAGTACGGCAATTGCTGGATGCAGTACGCCGCGAAGTGGCGGTGATTGTGCCGCCGGAATGGAACCGCTTTGCCAACAGCTTTTCGCATATTTTCGGCGGCGGCTATGCGGCGGGCTATTACAGCTACAAATGGGCTGAAGTGCTGTCCGCCGATGCGTATTCCGCTTTTGAAGAAGCCAGCCAGAAAACCGGCAGCACCCTGGATGCAGCCACAGGCGAGCGTTTCTGGCGTGAGATCCTGGCCGTTGGCGGCGCACGGCCAGCGCTGGAATCCTTTACTGCCTTTCGCGGCCGTGCGCCGGAGCCGGACGCATTACTTCGGCATAACGGCATGACCATGGCATCCTGATCAGGGGCAAATCACCATCGATGTCGCTTGATGCGATAACCATATGGCATTCATGCGGCAAGGCCTACCGCACCCAGCGTAGCAAGGGTTGCAATTTCCCCTGGGGTGTACCCGCATTCGGCGAGCACGGTAGCGGTGTGTTCGCCGATGTGCGGTGGCGGCAACATCTGCGCCACAGAGCGCATGCCCTGCGCGAGCTGCGCCGGAAAAGGAATCAATGGCAGGCCGGGCAACTCGGGATGCGTCTGAAAGCGGGTCGTTAATACCGGGTCGGCCATCGCCTGCGGCACGGTGTTCACCGGCCCGCACGGAATGTCCGCAGCTGCAAATCGCGTGACCCAGTCGGCTGCGGGTCGAGTGGCAAAAATTTCTTCCAGCACCAGCAAAAGTTCATGTCGGTTTTCAATCCGCGCCGAGTTTTTTGCAAATCGCTGATCATCAATCCATTGGGGTCGATCAATGATCTGGCAGAATCGGCGAAAGGCCGATTCATTGACAATGGAAACACTGAAATAGTCCCCATCGCTACCCTGAAAATGTCGGCTGGGCACGGCAATCGGCAGGTTTACTTCGCGCACCGGCGCACGGCCTTCGATGGCGAACTCCCCCACTTTTGACGCCATGAAATTGAACATGGTATCGATTAATGACAACTCAACCCGCTGGCCATGCCCGGTTTGCCGCCAGTGCATTATCGCGGCCAGCACGCCCACGGCACCACACATGCCGGAAGCGATATCAACGATAGGCAAGCCGATGCGTATGGGTGGATCACTCTCTTCACCGCTGGCAAAAAAGCCTCCGGCCAGACCCTGAATCACGCTATCAACGGCGGGTTTTAAGCGTGCGGGGCCGTCTTCGCCAAAGGCGGAAACAACGTAATAAATAATCTCGGGGTTAATGCGCAGTACATCCTCATAGCGCAAGCCGTAACGCTCGGTGAAATCCGGACGAAAGTTATGCACCAGCACCTGTGCCTGGCGCATGAGTCGATCGAGTATTTCTTTGCCTTCGGGTTTGCGTAAATCCAGGGCAATGGATTCTTTGCCGCGATTACACGCCATGAAGGTCACGCTCGATTCGTTATAAAACGGCGGGCCAAAGTGCCGTCCATCCTCGCCCGTGATGGCTTCCACTTTGATTACTCGCGCACCCAGGTCGGCCAACACCATCGCGCTGTAAGGCCCGGCAATCAGCCGTGATAAATCCAGCACGGTGACACCAGCGAGCACGCCGAGGCTGGGTTGGTTGCCGTTATCCTTTGTTGATGCGCTAGGCATGTCTTGAGATGCTCCCCATTTTTTAAAGCATGGCTTTTTATGTGGGTACTTTTTGCTCACCTACCCACGACTTGCTCAGCATAAACCAAATGAGGCTAGCCACCTGCAAAATCAGCAAGCCACCCCAAGCGAGCTGCAAAGCTTCTTTACGGGGAAATCCGTAAAGAAGCGCCAAGTCCACCGCCACACCAAACCCCCACTGCAAGGCAAAGCCACCCACAAAAACCGTGAGATTGATGCAGGTATTCGCGCGGCCTGATAAATGCGCAGGGTAATGGCTGGCATGGGCGGAATAAATCAGATTGAAACTGGCGCAAAAAAATCCGAACAAAACCCACAACACATGGCTCTCGCCCAGACCGAAAATCAACAATGCCGATACAAGCAATGCCGCTGTCGCGCCCCAGGAAAATATGCGTTCCACGGTGAGGCCGCGCTTAATCAATCTGGCGATTTGCGTGGCTAATAAAAAATAGCCCATGGTTAACGTAAGGCTTAACAACAACATGTGAAACGCTGCGCTTTGATGCGTGTAAGCATTGACCCCAAGTAGCCAGGGCATGGCCCATAGCCCTTGAATCGACACAAACCCGCCGATTAACACGGCGGTTTGCGGCGCGTAACGCATGAATGCACGTGAAGCAAAAATGCTGCCTATGCTTTTAATCAGCTCGGGAAAAGGTACGGGTGCCGCAGGCTGGAAATTCTCGGGTGCCCTGCGCAAGATATACGCGGCGATCAGCACCAGGCCTGCCAAACAGAAAAAAATAGCGCGCCACCCAACAATGGGCAAAATCAAACCCATCGGCGCGCTGGCCGTTAAGCCCCCCAAGCCACCGGCCACCATGATGGATGAATTTAACGATGCCTGCTTGAGCGGCGAGAAGGATTGCGAAAACGCCTTGAACGCCGCCATCAAACACGCAGAAACGCCAATACCAATCAAGCCGCGTGCCAGCGCAAGTTGCATGAGCGTTTGCCCCATGGCAAAACCCAAACAGCCAAGGGCTGCTGCCACCAGCAAAGCAGATTCAACGCGCCGCGCACCCCATTTATCCAGCGCTGCCCCCAAGGGCAACTGCGCGATGGCAAAGCCGATTAAATAGGCACTGGTGAGCAGCCCTAAATCCGCTGCACTCAAACCGATTTCATTAGCCAGGTCAGGCGCGATGACTGCATTCACATTGCGCAGAAAGTAAGACAAAAAATAGCCAAAGGCATATGGCAATAAGATGGGGAGAATAGATGAGACGCTTTTTGTATTCATGCGCAGTTTTGTCGCTCTGGGATGAGGCTTCTATCGCTTTTTCTGATGGCTTATGCGGCAAAACTTGATTTCTTCACCGTAGCCCCAATGTAACGTTCAGAATCATACAACCCGTGAAAGCTCAATATGACTGATCCGCACAAGTCTGACACACAAATTATTGCCTGCCCGCATTGCCACACGTTGAATCGCCTCCCCGCTGTGCGGTTGGCAGGCGGAGATAAAACCGGCACATGCGGCCAGTGCAAGCAACTGCTATTTTCCGGCGCGCCTGTTGTTCTGACTGAGGCCAACTTTAGCCGCCATGCCGAGCGCTCTGCCCTGCCGTTGCTGGTTGATTTCTGGGCGCCCTGGTGTGGGCCATGCCGCACCATGGCGCCTGCATTTGCCGCTGCTGCGCAAAAACTCGAACCGCAGGTACGTTCAGGAAAAGTGGATACCGAAGCGCAACCCAATCTGGCGGCACGCTTTGGCATTCGCAGCATTCCTACCCTGATCCTCTTCAAGCAGAGCCGTGAAGTAGCACAACAAGCCGGGGCGATGACGGCGGATGCAATCGAACGCTGGGCGCGGGCGCATCTGTAACCACCCACCAGATCGTACGCCGATGCATGACTTTGAATGCCACGTCGCCAAACAGGTAAAATCCAGGCTCTCGCGCCGTATCACCAGCGCCGACTTTTTGGAGAATCTGCGTGCAACTTGTCTGTCTCGACCTCGAAGGGGTTCTGGTACCTGAAATCTGGATTGAATTTTCCAAGCGCACCGGCATTGCCGAATTACGCCGCACCACGCGCGATGAGCCTGACTACGACAAGCTGATGACGTATCGGCTGGACCTGCTAAAAACACACAAGCTGGGGCTGCCGGATATTCAAAAAGTCATTGCCGAAATGGGGCCGATGACTGGTGCAAAAGAGTTTCTTGATGAGTTGCGACGCGACTTCCAAGTCATTATTTTGTCCGACACGTTTTACGAATTTGCCATGCCGCTCATGGCGCAACTGGGCATGCCCACGCTGTTCTGCCACAAGCTTGAAGCGGATGCCACGGGTTTTCTGGTGAATTATCATTTGCGTATGCCGAACCAGAAAAAAGAAGCCGTGCAACGCTTTAAAGAACTGCGCTTTGATGTCATTGCTGCGGGCGACTCTTACAACGACACGGCCATGCTGATCGAAGCCCACGCCGGTATTTTGTTTCATCCGCCACAAAATGTGATCGATAAATTTCCGCAATTTCCTGTCGCCATGAATTACGCTGCCTTGCGCGCTGAAATTGA
>JAUSQB010000313.1 GCA_030652715.1 Rugosibacter sp. | reverse complement strand
CTGGAAACCAGCGGCGCGCTGGATATCAGCGGGATTGACCCGCGTGTGTCGCGCATCGTGGATATCAAGGCACCTGGTTCAGGCGAAGAAACAAAAAATCGCTGGGAAAATCTTGATCTGCTTAACCCGCATGATGAACTCAAGTTCGTTTTAGCATCGCGCGAAGACTATGAATGGGCCATAGCGGCGTGTCACCAGCGCCGACTTTTTGAGCGCTGCCCGGTGCTGTTTTCTCCCGTGCAGGGCAAGCTCGAAGCGGGGCAACTCGCGCAATGGATTATTGACGACAAGCTACCTGTTCGCTTTCAACTGCAATTACACAAAGTGCTGTGGGGCAACACGCCAGGGCGCTAGGCCATCAAAGGCGCTGGCAGCACCCGCTGGCGCGGCACGTTTTCAAGCCGCCAATGACATATCGCCCACATCCATAGTTCATCCAGGCTGGCGTCCGCTAGCTCTGCCGGCGGCTTCTGCCCAAGCAACGCCAGCGCAGAGATCAATGCAGGCACGGGTCGTGTGACATCCAGCGGCGTTGCCAAGGTTTGTTTGGACAACTTCTCACCGGCCTCATTCACCGCCACAGGCAAATGGGCGTAGAGCGGCGCAGGCAAACCCAGGCATTGCTGCAAAAAAATCTGCCGTGGGGTAGAAAGCAATAAATCGGTACCACGCACCACATGGGTTATCCCCGCCGCTGCATCATCCACCACCACGGCCAACTGGTAGGCAAACACGCCATCCGCCCGACGCACAATAAAGTCGCCCGCATCGCGCGATAAATCACTCTTGATGCGGCCTTGAATGGCATCTTCAAAAACAATCGGCGCAGTGCTCATGGATGCCTGGCCCACGCGCAGCCGCCACGCCTGTGCTTTTTTTCCTTCAGGTATGCCCAGACGGCACGTGCCCGGATAGATCACCGCACCATCGGCCGCAAGCAGCGAATCGGCCAGCTCACGGCGCGTGCAAGCGCAGGGGAACACCTGCATGTTTTTTTGCAATTGCGCCAGCGCATCCGCATAGGCGGCTTGGCGTTGATGCTGCCACACCACAGCATCATCCCACACCAACCCAAAGATTTCCAATGTGCGCAATATGTCCTCAGCGGCAGCCATTGAGCAACGCGGCGCATCTATATCTTCCATGCGCAGCAGCCATTCCCCGCCCCGCGCCCGTGCGTCGAGAAACGAGCCGACTGCAGCAATCAGCGAGCCAAAATGCAACGGGCCCGTAGGCGACGGCGCAAACCGGCCACGATAAAGCGGCGGGGCATTATTTAGCGCGGGCATTGAACTTTGCATCAACTCTGGAAAAAAACATCCCAAAACGATAGCATACGCGACCAATCCAACGAGGATCCCTTATGCCAACCCTGCCACTTGATGCTGACAACTTTCAAACCACCATTACTGATAATGCAGCAGTCATAGTGGACTTTTGGGCCCCTTGGTGCGGACCATGCCGCAACTTTGCCCCCACCTTTGAAGCCGCTGCAGAAAAAAATCCGGGCATTGTTTTCGCCAAAGTGAATACTGAAGAGCAGCAGGAAATCGCCGCCGCCTTCAATATTCGCTCGATTCCCACGTTGATGCTTTTCCGCGATCAGATCGTGATTTATTCGGAAGCAGGTGCCTTGGCTCCCGCTTCTTTTGACCAGCTCATCGAACAGGCCATGGCGCTGGATATGGATCAGGTGCGTCTTGAAATCGCCGGGCAGCAAACGCCGGGCTAAAACGCCGAGCGCGCTGCATGTACCGACGTTTTAATCAACGCACCAGCGAAACACCGACACGCAATTGCGTGCTGCGTTGCAGATTGTAGTCAAGCAGATTTTCGCCGTAGCCTGAGAAAAGCTGAAATGTCAGGAATCCGCCGGTGCGCGTAAACACCGGCGTACGAAACGGAACGGAAACATCAATCTGCGCGGAGCCACGGTTCGCCGTACCATACCGTATTTGCGAAGTCAGCAGCCAGCCATCTTCATAACCATAGCGGAAAGTCCAATCAACGTACCCGCGATAACGCTGGATGTCCAAGTTGTCTTTTTTGCCCAGATAACCATAGAGCTTGGGCATGAAAGCAAGCGCGCTGCCGTCGGCGAATTCCTTGCGCCAGACCGGGCTCACGAAAAGCGTATCCATGCTGCGCGAAGCGGCCCCATCCTTGCCGTTCGATTCATGCTCATAGCCTATACGCAGCAGCCGGGGGACAACCCCCTGCCCGCCGGGTTCCGTTTGCCAGAACAGGCTCGGGCGGTAACTCGTGTCGCGAAATGGCTTGGAATCGGTACCCAAGTCCCAGGTCGAGCTTTGCGTGTAAGCAAAATACAGATGGGCCAGTGGCGGCAGCCACTGCGCCAGATGACTGTCGGGATCAAGTATCTGGTATTTGAAGCTCAACTGAAACCGCGCATTGGCGCCGCCTCGCCTGCCCACGACGAAATACATCGGCTCGTGCGGAGAAAACACGGAAGTGTTGGGCGTAGCAGGCGGCAATGCTGAGTTTGCCGAGGCAACGGTAATATCCGCTGGCATCGGCTGCGCCACAGCGGGTGAAGGGGGTGAAGGGGGTGAAGTAACCGGCGAACCAGCGATAACCAGCGCCAGCCGGTTGGAAGTTCCCGAAGGCGACCCGGCAGTGCAAAGCAAACATCGCGCTGGCGCTGACAACTCGGCTCGAACCATTCCTGATAAACCTTGCGGCACAATGCCGCGGTACGTGCGACGCGTGGTATCCGCCGCCTCTGCTGCGATCAGTGTCAAGCCCACTTCTTGCGTTGCTTCTGCCTGCGTCAGTCGCAGCGTAAGGGTGTCCGGCCAGTCCGCCAGCGTTACTGGCTTGACCGCTTCCACCAACAGCGACGCACCCGCCTGCGCGGTTTCGTCGTCTGTCGCAATCAACCAGGTTGAGCCTGCCGCAGACAGCGCCCACGACAATAGCGCTACCAATAAAAACCATCGGCAAATGAATGAATGAATTGACATGGGTTGCCCCTCGGAAAGATAGTTTGACTTTGCGCATGGCATCGTCATGGCATGAGTATAGCTGCACTGCACCATGTTGCCGGGGGTTTGCATACGGTTGATCTTGAACGGCAGTTGTTGCCTGGCACCTTCGAGAACGCCATGAGCTACCTCATTGACCACGAAATAGACCTCTCCGGTTTCGACACCCGCTACAAGAACGATCTCACGGGCGCCAGTGCTTATCCACCGGCCATGCTGCTCAAGCTCGTGATTCGCCTACGCGCACGGCAGAGTCAGCTCGCGGGCAAAAGAAGGCGGATGGGCAATGGAAGCTGTTTTGTCTGGCACATAATTTGAATCCGTTTCTGGACATCGAAAAGCTGGCACACCACGGGTATGCGCAATAGGGTAGAGCGGCTGTGGGGGACAAAATAATCGCCTGAAAGTACCTGAGACGCCGTGTTACCAGCACCGACTTTCATTGTGCGCTGGGACTATCTCGGCAACACTTCAGGATCAAGCGCCGCCAGTTGCCGCTGCGTATGTGCATACCCAATGGCGATGATTTCTTCGGCGCGGCCGAATTCGAGGAAGCGGATGTGGCCGAGCGGCGGTTGAATGATGATGTCCGGCTGATCGATATGCAGGCGCGTTTGCGTGATGCTCGTTTCCATGATGTTGATCGAGGCCAACAGCACTTCAAAGATGCTGGGCAGCGGTTCCTCGCGCGCGAGCCAGCGCAAAAGCTGGGTGCGGCCCGGCGCATCGCTGGCGAGCAGCTTTTGCTTGAGGCTCTGCATCGTCTGGGTATAGCGGCCCATCCAGGCTGAGCGCGGGCCTGGATCGCTTTCCTCATTGCTCGCGACGGGCAGCAGCGGTTTGAGGTTTTTGCCATTCACGATCTGATGATTGAGATCAACGGCAATAATGAAATCGGCACCCATGACGCGCACGGCGCTGGTGGGCACCGGATTGGTCAGCCCGCCATCCACCAAAAGCTGCCCGTTGCGCCGCACGGGGGTGAAAATGCCGGGCACCGAAATGCTGGCGCGCACGGCTTCGATGATGTCGCCCGTGCGGATGACCACTTCTTTGCCGCTGGTCAAATCGCTGGCCACAGCGGCGAATGTGATGGGCAGAGCTTCAATGTCGTCCGCATGGATGTGGCTGCGCACAAGTGCGCTGACTTTCGCCCCGTCAAGTAAACCCGACCGGGGCAGCACGACATCGAAAAAAGAGGCGGTCTTTTTCCAGTCAAAGCCAAGGAATGTGGTTTCCAGCTCACCCAGCTTTCCAGCCGCATGCACTGCACCGATTAACGCGCCCATGCTGGTTCCCGCGATGTAATCGATTTTAATGCCGACATCTTCGATAGCACGGATCACGCCGACATGCGCCAAACCGCGCGCCGAGCCACTGCCTAGTGCAAGACCAATGCGCGGGCGGCCGTCACCACTTGCCACAGCATCAATCGTCCTTGCTGGGTGACGCTTTAGAGGATGCGGCACCGTGTTTTACGCGATCCGCCATGCCGGTGAACATGCCCACAGCCGCTTTGCGCATCATGTCGGCAGTGGTTTGGGCAAGCTGCATCCCTGTTTCCATCTGCGCTTTACTGGCAGCGGTCATTTGCTGTGTCAAAGTTTCCAGCGTGGTTTTGATCTGCTCACCCACGGCGGTGCCTGTGCGTCGGGCATGGCTGACCATATCCGCCAGCATGTCCGAGGCGAGCCCACGCGTTGCCGCAGCAGAGGTTTTCATGGTTTCCAGAAACAACTCTTCCAGACTTTCCAGATCGGCACGCGTTTTCGCCATATCCTGGCTAGAGAATTTTTGTGCACGGCCGGCGGCTTCTTCTACTGCCAGTTTTGTCGCTGCGGCAAATTGCGTCAGCGCCGCATCGAGCCCTGAAACTGCTTCTTTCATGCGTGCTTTTGCCACGTGTGCCTGGGCTGTTGTTTTATCCAATTCTGCTTGCACCCCTTCGCGCGTACCCTGCACTACGGCATGCATGATGCGGCTGATGGCCTCCAAGCTCAACGCATGATTGCCCATCGCATCCAGCGTGAGCTGGCGCACGGCTGCCTGCACGTCCGTGCCTTGTGCGACAGCTTGCCGAACGCGGCTTTCCAGTGCGTCGTTTTGTTCGTCTTTTTTCTGCGTTGCCATGATCCATTGCTCCTTTAGTTGGTTAGTTAAGCAAATGAAACCCATTGAACCCTGCAAATATTACAAACACGACAGCACGACAAAAAAATCACATGCCTTCAAGCGCTTGCAATCTCGTGCGTAGCGCATCTATTTCTTCGAGCAGTTGCACAGCCAATGCTGCCCCCGCGCGATTAACGCCCAGATCGCTTTGCAAGCGCAGCACCACGCGCGCACGGCGCAGATGCACGCCGGTAAACACCCAGCGTTGCGGCGCATCCCCCAGCGGCGTGATGATGCCCTCATCCACCAGTTCGATAATGCTTTCAGCATGCGCTGTACAGGCGCGACACACATCGGCCAAAGTCAGCTCCGTCATTTCTTCAAGAATGACGCCTTCAATTCCTGATTGTCTGTTCATGATGACACCCCTAATTTCGCGCGCGGGTTAAACCCGGGGAACTGTTTTGCCATGTCACTATAAACCGCTTGGGCAGCCTCATCATTCGCCGGTGGCAAGGCAATTTGCAATATCGCGTAAAAATCACCCGCCACGCCGCTCGCTGAGGCCGCCGGAATGCCACGGCCTTTTAAGCGCAATTTAGCACCGGGCACAGACCCCGCCGGAATCTTGAGCTCAACCGAACCATTGGGCGTAGGCACGGTGATGCTCGCCCCCAAAGCAGCTTCCCAGGGTGCCAAGGGCAAATCGAGCATGACATCGCGCTGATCCACCCGATAGTGCGGATGCGGTCGAAATTCAATTTCCAGATACAGATCCCCGGCTTTTCCCTGGCCGATACCTGGCGCGCCCTGCCCGCTCAGCCGTATGCTTTGCCTCGCACGCACCCCTCGCGGAATGCTCACATTCAGTTTTTGTTCGCGCAAAGCGACATGGCCTTGTGCATCGGTTTCCGGCACATGCAAAACGATCATGCGGGTGGTGCCGTGATAAGCGTCTTCCAGATCAATCAGCACCTTGGCATGGCGATCGGTGCCATGCGCGTGACCCGCCCCACCCCGGAATGGGCCATGGGATGCGCCTCGGCTTTGCGTGGCACGGCCAAACAGCTGCTCAAAAAACTCGCTGTAATCTGCACCATCACCGCCTACCCCGCCAGTAAACCCGCCACCAGAAAACTCAAACCCCTCATTCCAGTCTGGTGGCGGACGGAACTCCTGACCGCCTTTCCAATCGGCACCCAGACGATCATAGGCCGCACGTTTTTCCGGGTCTTTTAACGCTTCATACGCCTCGCCTAATTCCTTGAAGCGAGCCTCGGCATTCGCCTCTTTGCTGACATCCGGGTGGTATTTGCGCGCCAGCTGGCGATAGGCACGCTTGATGTCATCCTGCGTTGCATCACGCGCAACGCCCATGATTTTGTAATAGTCCTTAAACTCCATTGCACGCCTCTATAAAAAATTACATGTCATAAATCTGGCCCGGTGCGGGCATTTCCACCTGGGTATTTTTGAGCTGCGCGGCAAATTTTTGCATCACCGCTTCCTCCCCATGCACGAGGAAAGTACGCGTGGCCCGGGTGTGGCTATGCCAGGCCAGCAACTCATCGCGGTCGGCATGAGCCGAGAAACCGTTGATGGTGTAAATGTGGGCTCGTACCGGAATTTCCTCGCCGAACAGACGCACGGTTTGTGCACCATCGATAATGCGCCGCGCCGGTGTGCCCTGCGCCGCAAAGCCGACAAAAATAACACTGGAATTTTCACGCCACAGATTGTGCTTGAGGTGATGGCGCACCCGCCCACCGGTAGCCATGCCCGACCCGGCAAGAATGATCACGCCACCGGTGATGCGGTTGAGCGCCATCGATTCGGCCGTCTCGCGGGTGAAGTGCAGACCGGGCAGTCCAAACGGTTCCTGTCCTCGCGCCAGCAATTCATCCGTTTCGCTATCAAAGCATTCGGGGTGACGGCGAAAAATCTCAGTGGCCGAAATAGCCATCGGCGAATCGAGAAATACCTGCGTGCTGCGCGGCAACCGTCCGGTATCAACCCCCTCGCGCAAATGAAAGAGCACCTCCTGCGTGCGCTCCAGCGCAAAGGTCGGGATGATGACATTGCCGCCGCGTCGGAAACTGTCTTCAATCGCCTGGTAAAGCTCTTCGATAGACGGCTCAAGGGGTTTGTGCAACCGGTCGCCATAGGTAGTTTCCATAACCACCACATCACTGATGGGCGGCGGCGTGGGATCGCGCAATATCGGCCGCTTTGCGTTACCAATGTCACCAGAAAAAACAATGCTGCGTTTTTCACCGTCATCGTCGATCTGCAAATGAATACTGGCCGAACCCAGAATATGGCCCGCATCAAGAAAAGTGGCCGTGATACCTTTTGCGATGACCACAGGCTGGTTGTAATGCGCGGTGCGGCCAAAGTAATCCAGACAATTGAGAACATCAAGCTGGGTATACAGGGGTTGCGGTATTTCTCTCCCTTTGTTCTTGCGCATGAGTTTGCGGGCTTGCCAGCGCGCATCTTCTTCTTGCAAATGGGCAGAATCGAGCATCACCACCTTTGCCAGTTCGCGGCTCGCGGCGGTGGTAATGATTTCACCGTGAAACCCGCGCTTGGCGAGCAAAGGCAGCCTGCCGCAATGATCAAGGTGCGCATGGGTGAGCAAAACAAAATCAATCGCCGCGGCGTCAAAGCCGAAGGGTGCTACATTTTCCTCGCTTAATTCACGACCGCCCTGATATAAACCGCAATCAATGAGGATTCGTTTGCCCGCGCTCTCGACAAGATAACAAGAACCCGTAACACCGCGCGCCGCGCCGTAGAATGAAAGTTTCATCGACTCCCTTCACAAATGGTTAAGCGCCACCCACTTCGATCTTACGCGCTTCGATTTCTGCTTTTCTGCTGATCGCAGCAGGAATGCCGCCAATGCCCCAGTGATCCGGCGTGCAGTTGGCAATATGCACCCGGATACGATTTCGTTCTGTGCCCAAGTTTTTTTCAATCGCATCCGTCACGGCAACAATCAATTGATGATGCTGCGCCAGGCTGCGCCCTTCCATCAGGACCATTTCGATATACGGCATCTCAACCTGGCCACGCGGCCGGGTTTTTAAAACCTCACTGGCAGGCTCGCCCGCGATACCCCAAAGATCAGGATCAATCTCGGTAACCCAGATCTCCAACCGATCTTTGGGTGCCGCGAGCACCTCGACCATGACCGTTGAAACATCACGAATCACACGTTTTAAAACGTCTTTCGAATGGCCCTGCAATACGTTGATATGAGCAACAGGCATACTGATCTCCTTGAAATTTTTACGGCAAACCGTGACGCCGACCAGAATCCAGCATCAAGGACGAGCCGGCCATGGCATCGGCTTCGGGGGCTAAAAGCAGGCAGATGCCCCATGCTACTTGCTCCGGCAAAGTAAAGGCGTGGATAGCTGACTGCTGACGGATTTCATCGAGCACCACGTCAGGTGTCACCCCCCGCTTTGCTGCATTTGCTGTTGCAATGGCGTGGAGGCGTTCGGTTTCTGCCGGGCCGGGTGCAACCAGATGCGCAGTAACGCCGCGGTCGCCCAGTGCCCAGCTCAACTGGCGCATTAAATTAGTGAGCGCGGCATTGGCCACACCTGCTGTTGCAGCATAAGCTGTGGGCTCAAAACCGTAATGCCCGCCTACGGCAACGAGCCGCGAGCCACGCACCAAGTGGCTTTCCACCGCGCGAAAAAGACGCAGCATGCCTCCGGCTTTAATGTTGACCGCCTGTCCCAACACCAGCGGGCTCGCCTCTAACACGCCACCGGCCACCGGCACGCCCGGCGCATGAATGGCCATGCGCACGGTTTTATCCACGTGTTGCGCAATTGTCTCGATAGAGGAGTCCTCACTGATGTCCGCCACGCAATAACGAATATGAGGGGAGCTCTCGCTCAGCGACTTGAGCTCTTCTTCTGATCGTCCGACAGCCAACAGATCCAGGCCTGAAGCCACCAGCCGACGTGCGACAAATTTTCCTAACGCGCCGGTAGCACCCACCATAACAGCCAATTCACGGGGATTGTTTGATTCAGTAGTCAAGATTTTCTCCTTTTAAAATGTATTTGCCATATTGTATTCTCTGTATCACCAGCGTCGGCTTTTTAATCAAGTGATTGTTGCGTGACAACCATGGTCGTGACTTTCAAGTTCAATTTGCAAGGTAGGATGTGTAATCGAAAAATCACGTTGCAATGCGCCAGCTATCGCCTCAAGCGCCGCATCTCCCGGATGTCCGGCGGGCATCACAAGATGAGCCGTTAGAGCGCACTCTGTTGTGCTCATCGCCCAGACATGCAAGTCATGCACCTCCGTCACACCGGGCTGGCTGCGCAACAAGGCATCCACGGCGGCAAGATCAATCCCATCGGGTACACCGTCAAACAACAAATGCAGCGACTGACGAAACAAGCCCCAGGTACTCATGATGATCACCAGTGCAATGGCCAGACTGGTTACCGGATCAACCCAGGCCCAGCCTTGCCACAGATACAACATGCCCGCAAATACAACACCGAGGGATACCAATGCATCGGCGGCCATGTGCACAAACGCGCCGCGAATGTTGATGTCATGCTCGCGCCCGGCCATGAAGAGTGCGGCGGTAACGCCATTGATCACTACACCGATGGCAGCCACCACGATTACCGTCATCCCCTCGACAGGCACCGGTGAATGCAAGCGATGCGCCGCCTCCCACATGAGCGACCCCATGGCGACCAACAATAAAACGGCATTGGTAAATGCCGCGAGAATGGATGCACGCTGCCACCCATAGGTGTATCGCGCATCGGGCGCTCGTCTGCCAGCGGCCAGAGCGCCCCATGCCAGCAACAGACCGGCGACATCTGAAAGATTATGTCCGGCATCTGCCAGTAAGGCCAGTGATCCGGCATGCCAGCCGTAGAAGACTTCGATAATGACGAACGCAACATTCAGCGTGATGCCAATAATGAAAGCGTGGTTGAACATCGCCGGGCTATGGGTATGGCCCTGTGTGTGGTGGTCGTGCATAAGCTACTGTATCACCCCTCATCGCCCGCAGGCTCTGCACCATCAAGCTGCTTCATGTTGTCCAGCAGCTTTAGCAAGTAATGCAAGGTGTGAGTCATATCGCTGATCGAAAAATCTGCGAGTACCTGGTCATAGTAGCCATGAATTTTCGGCATGGCCTGATTGTTCCAGACGTCATGGCCTGATGCGGTCATGGTAATCCGCCGCGAGCGCCGGTCGCGCCCATCCGGGGAGCTGCTGAGATGGCCGTCACGCTCCATCCGGCTAATCAATCCAGACAAGCTTTGTCGGCTGACCAGCAGGTAGCGCGCCAAATCTCCCACACTCATCCCGCCTTCCGCTTCCGGGCG
>JAUSQB010000293.1 GCA_030652715.1 Rugosibacter sp. | reverse complement strand
ACACAATATAACGGTGTGTTTCCAGAAGCGCCGGAAATCATTGCCAAGTTGCCCGGCATTGGCCGCTCCACCGCTAACGCCATCGCCGTGGTGTGCTTTGGCGCACGCGTGCCCATTCTGGATGGCAACGTCAAACGCGTTCTGTGCCGCGCGTTCGGCATTGAAGGAATACCCGACACAACGGCGCTGGAAAGTCGGCTCTGGCAACACGCCGAGGAATTGTTACCAAAGCGGTTACCAAAGCGGTCACCGAAGCGTGATTTGTCCAAAAACATGGCTATCTACATTCAGGCGCAAATGGATTTGGGCGCCACGCTGTGCACACGCAGCCGACCACAATGCCCCGTCTGCCCGTTAGAAGATATTTGCGTAGCGCGCGCCACCGGACGCACCGCCGAGTTGCCGCAAAAAAAGCTGCGTCGCTTGAAACCTGACCGCCACGTCACCCTGCTGGTGCTCGTGCATGAGCACCACGTGCTGCTGGAAACCCGCCCGCCGGTAGGCATTTGGGGCGGCCTGCGTTCGCTGCCGGAATTGCCGCCAGAAGAAAAGGCTGCTGCGTATGTTGAAAAAAAATTCGGTGCACGCATGCTTGCCGTATCCCCTGCGCCGTCCAGAAACGGGCTTTTGAATCCGATACTGGACAAGACTTTTCTACACGTCTTCACACATTTTCGCCTGCACATCACGCCGCTGTTATGCCATGTGAGCTTTCGCCCCAGTGTGATGGAAGCGGGTTTCTTTTGGCTTGATTTAACAGCGCTGGATACTGCCGCCTTGCCCGCGCCAGTCAAGCGCATTCTCGAAAAACTCAGCTTGCCTCAGCCTGCATGAGCGCGCTTGATCAGGTGCGCGGCAATCAACCCGTTAATCGTGCCGAAAATCAAGGCCGCTGTGGCAAATAGCGGCACCAGATAAAACACGCCGTCATGCGGCACCAGCCATAGCCGCGCCAGCACAAGCTGGCCGCCGATATGCGCGAAGGCGGCGCACAAACTGATCGTCACCGCACCAAACCAGCGTCGCGGCAACTGCACAGCTATAAATAATGCCGCCAAACTGCTCACTGCGCCCGCTAACGCAAGAAAAAAACCCGGTGCGAAAAGTTGCCCTATCACCAGGCTACCGGCGACAACACGCAACAAACTCACCCAAGCCGCATCGCGCCAACCATAGCGCAGCAATACCACCAGCACGATGATATTGGCCAGCCCCGGCTTGATGCCGGGCAACGGGCTGGGCAGCGCGGCTTCGGCCACCGTGAGCGCAATCGCCGCTGCCGTGTAGCGCGCGATGCGACGGTCGTCCTCGGTGATCGGCAATTCAATAGTTAAGGGAGTCATAGCCTGCCTCGCCGCTTCCATTCAATTGCAGCGTGATGTGATTCGGCGCGCAGATAGCCACGGCACCGGCGCGCGTGAGCCAGCCTTGCTGCACACAATACTGGCGCGGGCCGGGGTCAGAAAAAACGCGCGCGCGACCGGGTTGCACTTCGATCACGGTGGTGCCCAGCGGACCGTCTACACTGATCTTTCGTGCGCTATTCAGGCTGATCTCAATGACTGTTTTGCCATCGCGCTTGACGATGGCGCGATCCGCTACGCCGCCGCGCCACAGCAGTGTGTAGGAAAAAACAACCAACGCGCAACCCAGCAGCAAGACCAGCCAATCCCCCGCTTTAAAATACTGGTACCACGAACTTAAATAGCCTGCCTTGCTGAAAATATCGCGCAGATCGTCAGGCAATACCGCTTTCATTCCGCCAGCGAGCGATGGCGTACCAGCACATTGGCCTGGTCCCGAAAATGGTTGGCCAGTTTTTCCGCCAGATAAACCGAACGATGCTGCCCGCCCGTACAACCGATGGCAACAGTCAAATAAACCCGGTTATCCCGCTTGTAGGCAGGCAGCCACGAGGCGATAAATCGACGGATATCTTCTTCCATGCGGCACACATTTTTTTCTGCCGAGAGAAAGGCAATCACTTCTGCATCGCGTCCGGTCAGCGGCCGTAACTCGGGGTCGTAGTGCGGGTTGGGCAGGCAACGTACATCAAACACAAGATCAGCATCCAGCGGCAGGCCATGCTTGAAGCCGAACGATTCAAACAGCAAGGTCAGCCCGTGCTGCGTATCCGTCAAAATGAAATCCTTGATAGAGGTGCGCAAGGCATTGGGGCGCAGATGGCTGGTGTCAATATGATGCCCGATTGACGCAAGAAAAGTCAGCGCTTCGCGTTCATCCTGAATCGCTTCTTCCAGCGTGACATTGTTACCCGCCATCGGATGTCGGCGACGCGTTTCAGAAAATCGCTGAATCAGGATATCCGTGCGCGTATCCAGAAACACAAACTGCAACTGAATACCTTCCGCTTCGAGATGCTTGATTTGTGGCGGGATCGCTGCAATGGATGAACCGCCGCGCATATCAATAGCCACGGCAACCCGCTCTTCGCCTGTCATGCTCAGATGTTGAACTAAATCAAAAAGCAGCGGCGCGGGTAAATTGTCGACGCAATAATAAGCCGCATCTTCCAGCACCTTGAGGGCGATGGATTTACCTGAACCGGACAAACCACTGATGAGGACGACTTTCATAGTTCAAAGCATAACGGATTGATCAATAAAATAGCTGCGGCCACCCGATGCTCACCCAAATTTTTTCCGGGCTGCCGGAAGGTCAGCGCTGTTTTCAGTCACGCTTGCCGAACGCTCAGCAACGGCGCTCAGCACTTGCTGCTTTTCAGCGCCCGACATTTGGCTCCAGAGGGCAATTTCGTCCAGCGTTCGATAACAACCCAGGCACAGGGTGCCTTGCATACGGCACACATTGACGCAGGGTGAGTCAATCGCCGTCATGCCAGCCGACTTTTCAAGCCACATTCAAGGCTAAGTGCCGCCGTGCAAGCATCGCACGCGCCACACGCGATGAAGGCGCACGACCCAACTCGCGAGAAATCCATTCAGCGATATCGACCAGTGCTTCAATATCCACGCCACAATCAATGTCGCAACCCTGGAGCAACCAGACCACATCCTCTGTGGCCACATTACCCAGCGCACCCGGCGCATAGGGGCAGCCACCCAAACCTGCCACAGAGCTATCAAACACCGACACGCCCGTTTCTAGCGCGGCATATACATTGGCGATGGCCATGCCCCAGGTGTCATGAAAATGGCCTGCCAGTTTTTTTAGCGGCACCTGCCGCGCAACGGCTTCGATCATCGTCTTGGTTTTCTCTGGCGTACCCATGCCTGTGGTGTCGCCCAGGCTGACTTCATAACAGCCCATTTCAACCAGCGCGCGCGCCACCTCAGCTACCGCCAGCGGTGCAATCTCGCCCTCGTAAGGGCAACCCAAGACGCAGGAAACATAACCGCGCACTTTGATATTTGCCGCCTTGGCGGCTTCTGCCACCACGCGACACCGATCAAGGGATTCGCTCATCGAACAATGCGTATTCTTTTGCGAAAAAGTTTCCGACGCGGCACTAAATACGCTGACTTCTTTTGCCCCTGCTGCCACGGCTGCATCAAAGCCCTGCTTATTAGGCGTGAGCACCGGATAAGTCACCGTTGGCAAGGGCTGAATGGCAGCAAAAACCGCTGCGGCATCCGCCATCTGCGGCACCCATTTGGGCGAAACAAACGCGGTAGCTTCAATCGTGCGCAGGCCGACTGATGCTAAACGATGAATCAATTCAACCTTGATCTCAGTTGAGATCAACTGCTTTTCGTTTTGCAAGCCATCGCGCGGGCCCACTTCAACAATGCGAACTTTACTGGGGAGTGTCATGAGAAATGAAATAACCTGAAATAAACCATCCTATAGCCTCTCATTCTACTCGCTCGCTTCCATGACCTGGCCCATCTATGGGAAAATGGAGAGTCTGCTGATCGCTCAATTTTTCGCGCCTGTCACGCGGCCCCTTCACGCTTTGTGTACGGGTTGCGGACACATTTGCCCATCACTATGACTTCCTTTTCAGCGACGCCTGCCGCACATCGCCCTATCCCCAAAGGGTTTGCGCCCTTGATTGCGATTCTCACGGCAATCGGCCCCTTCTCCATCACCATGTACCTGCCCGCTTTCCCCGATATCGGCGCAAATCTCGGAGCAACACCTGTAGAAGTACAAGAAACACTGGCCGCCTATCTTGTGCCCTTTGCCTTCATGATGCTCTGGCATGGCAGCATTTCTGACGCCATAGGACGCAGAAAAGTCATTCTCGCAGGACTCTTGATCTATACCGTGGCCGCTTTAATCTGTCTTTTCGCGCAGAACATTCTGATGCTGTCGCTAGGTCGCGCCTTGCAAGGCATGGCCGCCGGAGCGGGGATGTCTGTTGGCCGGGCAGCCGTGCTGGACCTGCTCAAAGGCGCGGCAGCCCAACGCTTGATGGCGCGCATCTCCATGTTGTTTGCCTTGGCACCCGCCATTTCGCCCATGCTGGGCAGTGTGCTTGCCACCCATTTTGGCTGGCGCGCAGTCTTCGTTTTTCTGACCGCGCTAGGCGGCGGCCTGTTATTCGCTGTCTGGCGATTTTTGCCAGAAACGCTGGCACCGGAAAATCGCCAGCCATTTAAAGCAGGGCCATTATTGCGCTCTTATGGCCAGGCGCTGCGTCTGCCCAAATTTACCTTCCTGTGCCTGGCGCTTGCCTTAAGCGTTAACGGCTCGATGATTTATGTGCTTTCTGCCCCGCACTTTTTAGGAGCAGTCGCCGATACGCGTTTTAGCAGTTTTGCCTGGCTCTTTTTATCCGTGGGCCTGGGCATGATTTGCGGCTCATACGTCAGCTCGCGCTCGGCGGGAAAAGTTTCTCCCAAGAAAACATTGACGCTTGGCTTTTCCATCATGCTATCGGGCTGCGCGGTCAATTTCATCGCCGTGTTGTTTTTGCCTGTCGGCTTGCCGCAAAACATACTCGCTGTGCTTATTTATACGTTTGGCCTGGCGTTGACCATGCCCAGCCTGCAACTCATGGCACTAGAGCAACTGCCGACGCGACGCGGCCTGGCGTCCAGTCTTCTGGGTGCGTTTCAAGTCAGTGTCAATAGCTTTACTTCTATCGTCATTGCTCCGCTGATGTGGCACAGCGCAGGAACCATGGCAATAGCGATGAGCGGTTACTGGCTGACGGGGCTATTGGCGCTGGCAGTCAGCTGGTACGCTCATCGCGCATCGACTACCTAGTTGGCAACCGGGCTGGAAAATCAGCTGGCTAATTCGTCAGCCGCTTCAAACGCCATCAACACCACGCCCTCGGCAACGGGGTCTCCCACCGCAAAGTGAAAATCGCGCACGATACCGGTGCTGGGTGCGGTAACGGTATGCTCCATCTTCATCGCTTCGAGAATCAACAAGGGTGTGCCTTTGGCAACTTTTTCACCCACCATGGCGAGTAACGCAATGATTTTTCCCGGCATGGGAGACAGCACACTACCGTCAGTCGCTGCTTGTTGACCGGCCTGATTCAGCGGATCAAGCACAGTCATTACATGCGATGCGCCCTGCATAAAGACATGGCGCTTTTCAGCCACGGGAATCACCGTGACGGTGCATCGTCGACCGCCGAAATCAGCATGCAACACACCTGCATTATCTAGCTGGCCTGAGGCATCTATTTGCTGACCATTGAACTGTTGATCCTGCATTTCAAGCACAAAGCCCCGGCTGCTGGCTGTGGCAACGATCGTTTTTTCTGCATCTCCGGCGCGCAAATGCAATGTCTGCCGAGCCTGGCCTGTGACACGCCAACCCGCTCGCACATGCCAGGGGGAATAGGGGTCTTTACTCTTTGCGGCATGCTTTGCTGCCTCTGTCTGGATACGCAAGAGTTCAGCCAACGCCGCACTCAACCATACCTCGGGCGGCGGCTCGGCTGGCTCTGGAAACAGAAAGTTGTTTTCACGCTCAACCAACCCGGTATCCAGCTTGGCCTCAGAAAAAGCCGGACAAGCCACAAGGCGGGAAAGAAAATCAACATTGTTGGCCACGCCCGCAATTTCAACCTCGGCCAAGGCTTGCAGCATGCGCGCGCAGGCATGCGCTCGTGGCGCGCTGTCGCTATCGTCCCAGACGATCAGCTTGGCTATCATGGGGTCGTAGTAAGGCGTGATCTCGTCCCCCGCCGCCACGCCCGCATCCATGCGCACGAAGGGCGTTTCATTGGGATAAGCAAAATGTATCACTCGGCCCGTCGAGGGCAAGAAGCCTTTAGCCGGGTCTTCGGCATAAATGCGCGCTTCCAGTGCATGGCCGCGAACCGTGATCTGCTCTTGCGCCAAAGGCAGCGTCTCACCAGCGCCGACTTTTAACTGCCATTCGACCAGATCCAGCCCGGTAATCATTTCTGTTACCGGATGCTCGACTTGCAGCCGCGTATTCATTTCCATGAAGTAAAACGCACCGTCGGATGAGGCATCCGGCACAATAAATTCCACCGTGCCCGCACCCACATAGCCCACGGCCTGCGCGGCGTTCACCGCCGCCTGGCCCATAGCTGCGCGACGCTCAGGAGTCAGCCCTGGCGCTGGCGCTTCTTCCAGCACTTTCTGGTGACGCCGCTGCAC
>JAUSQB010000292.1 GCA_030652715.1 Rugosibacter sp. | reverse complement strand
TCGCGCCGTATCACCAGCGCCGACTTTTTAGTGACGGTGACTGGCATGTCCAAGGGGGCAGGCATGATACGGCCGAATATGGCGACCATGCTGGGGTTTGTGGCGACAGATGCGGGTGTAGCACCTGCCTTGTTGCAGCAGCTTGCAAAAGAGGCTGCGGATGCCTCATTCAATTGCATTACCGTGGATGGCGACACATCAACCAACGATTCTTTCATTGTGATTGCCACGGGTGCGAGTGGCTTGTTGATCAAAAATGAACACTCGCCGCATTGGCCTGCAGTGCGTGAGACGGTGATTGGTGTCGCACAAGAGCTGGCGCAAGCCATTGTGCGCGATGGCGAGGGGGCGACCAAATTCATTACGGTCGCAATCAGCGGTGGGAAAACGCCTGAAGAATGTCGTCTGGTGGGTTATGCCATTGCACATTCACCGCTGGTTAAAACGGCATTTTTTGCCTCAGACCCTAATCTCGGTCGTATTCTTGCGGCAATTGGCTATGCTGGTATCTCTGATCTTTTGGTATCTGGTGTGCGAGTTTGGCTTGCCAGCGGTGGGGAGCAAATATTGGTTTCTGCCCAGGGCGGACGCGCTGAGAGTTATCGCGAAGAAGACGGCGCGCGCATTATGCAGGCCGCTGAAATTACGGTGCAGGTTGATTTGGGGCGCGGCACAGCTAGTGCCACTGTGTGGACCTGCGATTTGTCATATGACTATGTCAAAATCAATGCGGATTATCGCTCGTGATGAGGAAACGCTGTACTTATGAATGAGACTCTCGAAAATGCAGCGCGTTTTGCTCGCGCGATGGCGCTGTTTGATGCAGCCAATGGTGAGGATCCGAACCAGGATGAGGGCCAGCCTAAAGAGCTGCTCTATAGCCAGCGCATGAGCGAGATGCTACAGCGCTATGCGCCCGCAGCAGACGAGGTGGTACAGCTCGCGGTGCGTGCACAACATATTTGCCGCTGGAGCGTGCCGCGCAGTGACTATCCATTGACCAAGGAAGGTTATTTTCAGTGGCGTACGGGCTTGTATCGCATGCATGCCGAGATTGCGGGCGATTTGATGGGGCAGGCAGGGTATGGCGAAGCAAGCATAGCGCGCGTGCAAATGGCTATTGCAAAACGGCGTCTGAAAAGCAATCCGGATAGCCAATTATTAGAGGATATCGCTGGCCTGGTTTTTATCGAACACTATATGGTCGGTTTTGTGGCCAGCAAACCGGATTACGATGAAGAAAAATGGATTGATATCATTCGTAAAACATGGAAGAAAATGTCGGATAACGCGCATCAATTTGCTGTATCAGGGGCGCTGCGTTTGCCAGCGCAATATGTGCCGTTGATTACTCGGGCGATTGGTTGAATTAGCGGATGGAAATAACACAATGAACATTGGGTTTATTGGTCTGGGTTTGATGGGGCGGCCGATGGCGTTGCATCTGGCACAGGCAGGCCATACGCTGCATTTGTGGGCGCGGCGCGAAGCCTCTTTGCAGCCTTTTGCTACGACAACTGCCGTGATCCATGAATATCCTGCCGCTGTGGCGCAGCATGCCGATGTAGTGATTACCATGGTGTCTGATAGCCCGGATGTCGAAGCCGTCTGCCTGGGCGAGCATGGCGTCATTGCAGGTGCAAAAGCCGGTTCGTGCGTGATTGATATGAGTACGATTGCCCCCGATGCGGCACGCCAGATTGGTATTCGCCTGGCCGAGCAAGGTATCCATTTCCTTGATGCGCCGGTTTCGGGGGGAGAGATCGGTGCGATCAATGCCACGTTAACCATCATGGTGGGCGGTGCGAATGAGGTGTTTGAAAATATCAAACCCGTGCTTTTGTGCATGGGTAAAACGGTGACATGGATAGGAAACAGTGGTGCTGGTCAGGTGGCTAAAGCCTGCAACCAGATTCTTGGCGGTGTCACCGTGCTGGCGGTAGCCGAAGCGTTGAATTTCGCCCAGCAAAGTGGTGTTGATCCGGCGCTTGTGCGGCAGGCATTATTGGGTGGGGCAGCCTATTCCAGAATTCTGGAAAATCATGGTCAGCGCATGCTGGACCGACAGTTTTCTCCGGGCTTTAAGGCATGGATGCAGCAGAAGGATTTACGCATTGTGATGAATGAAGCGCATCGCTTGGGCCTGATGCTGCCTGCAACAGCGGCAGCAACGCAAATGTTTAATGCGCTGGTGGGCAGCGGGATGGGCGAGTCGGATACGGTCGCCGTGTTGCAGCTCCTCGAAAAAATCAGTTCAAGCGCCTCCCCCAAAGCAACCGGGCTATGAAAGAAATCTAATGGCCGCCATAAAAACTGCCATGCCGTCGCTAGCGCCCCACACCATGACTGCGCAACTGGGACTGGATGCGATCATGAAGAATGCACCCATAGGTATCTTGTTTACTCGGCAGAGTCTGCTGGTGCAAGCTAATGCGCACTGTGCGGCGATTTTTGGCTATGCGGTTGAAGAGCTTGTCGGGCGACGGGCTGTGATGTTATACCCCAGCGAAGCTGATTATGAGTTGCTGGGCAAGCAGGCCAGTAGCCTGCTTGCAGCGGGTAAGTTATTTCAGACAGATTATGAAATGCAGCGCAAAGATGGTCGCCGTGTGTGGTGTCGTTTACGCGGACAGGCCCTCAATCCGCAACGCGTGGTCGATGGTGCCCTGTGGACTATTGAAGATATTAGTGAAGAGCGTCTGATTAATCAGTCTTTGGAGAATCGAACGCATGAGCTGACGGCGATTTTTGAATCGCAAGCCATGGGTGTCGCCATTATCCGGGAAAGCCGGGTTGTGCGAAGTAATCAGCGCTGGGAGGATATTCGGAGCATGGTGACTGCGTCCTCTGTTGATCAGTCGAAGGAATTGTTTTTTTCTGGCGATGAGACGTATGAACGGCTCCAGCAACTCGCCTGGGCGCAGTTCCAATCGGGGCAAGTTTTCAGTGCAGAGCAAAAATATCTGCTTGATGATGGGCGTCCACTATGGTTGCGCATGGTAGGAACGACTTTTGATACGGCTCAGCTTGAAGCTGGGGCAGTATGGATGCTCGAAGACATTACTGATCGTCGCTTGGCAGAAGAAACTTTGCGCAATGCCCATGACGTGCTGGAAAGTCGCGTTCTGGAGCGCACCAAAGAGCTCGAGTCGGTTGTGATTCAACTGCAACAGGAAGTATCAGAGCGCATACGCGCTGAACGCAATGTGTGGGAAATTGCGCATCATGACAGCTTGACCGGATTGCCTAATCGCGTGCTGCTCCATGATCGCCTGGAACAAGTACTTGCCAGTGGGCAACGCAATCGTCATCAAGCCGCTGTGATGTTTCTTGATCTGGATCGCTTCAAGAAAATCAACGATACTTTAGGGCACGCGATTGGTGATGAGCTGCTCAAGCATGTAGCTCAAAGGTTGACCAGTGTAGTGCGTGCAGTTGATACCGTATCGCGTATTGGCGGCGATGAATTTGTCATTCTTTTGCATGAAATTTCTTCTGTTGGCGATGCCTTGTTGGTGGCTGAGAAGATTTTGGCGGTTCTTGAGCCCGTGATCATGGTCGAGGGACATGCATTACAGGCGACGCCATCGATAGGTATCAGTATTTATCCGGATGATGCAACCGATGTTGTACTGTTGATGAAAAACGCCGATGCGGCGATGTATCACGCCAAGGA
>JAUSQB010000281.1 GCA_030652715.1 Rugosibacter sp. | reverse complement strand
TCCTCAATTTGACCGGTAATCTTGCCGTCGTCGAAAAAAATCCGCTCGCCCGACCGCACGCTCTGGAATACCTCAGGCAGACTGCACGTCACGGTGGCGGGCGTCAATACCTCGCCTGCATCATTGCGCATGGCATCCCGTCCCGCTTCATCACCTAGCGTCAGCAACAGCGTATCTTCCGCCTTGAGCACGATGAATTGCGGCAAGGCATGAAGCTCGCCGACCGTTACCTTGACCAGCAACCGCTTGCCGCGATGCACGCTGAGCACAGTGCCGGACACGACATAAGCGGTTGCAGATGCCTCGCAGACGCAGCCGTCTTCGGTCTTGGCTACGACGACCAGTGTCCGCCGTCGACTACGCGCATCATTGAAGTAAATGCGGTCGCCAACACGAACAGTCTTCAACTGACTTTCCCGCACGGGAATCATTCCCGGATCGAGTCCAATGGCCGTCTCCTTCGCCACCAGCGTGACACGGGCCGGTGCCACGACCCGACCCAATAGGTCGCGTATCGGCTTCCACTTAGCGACCGGCATACCAGCTTCCATAGCGCCGGTACGCAGCTTGGGGCCCGCGAGATCGAAAGAAATCCTGCAACTGCGGCCCAGCACCTTTTCGGCACGCCGCAGATGGCGGACCATGCGCGTCCATTCGGCCGAAGAATCATGGGCGCAGTTGATGCGCATGATCTCCATCCCGTTGATCAGCATATCTCTTATCAATCCCGGATTGTCGGCAGCTTCGCTGGGCATGGTCACCATGATTCGGGTTTTGCGTTCAGGGAGGCCAGGCCCCAGAATCGCAGTGGCATGGTGAGCGAGTAGCTCGGCACCCTCAGTAAACGCTATGACATCCGACGGCGGCGAGGCATCCCGCAAAGGATGTCCCAGCAACTGACAGAGCAGTTCGGCAACAGCATTGAGCGCCACCATCACATGCGCTTCCATCCTCCCCAAAGAGCTCATGCCGAGCTGCACAAGCAGTCCTTGCAATTCGCGGATGTCATGGTGGCGCACCGCCAGATAGTGCAACAGATTGATAGCACTACGGCGTAGCCCCGGCGCCAGGTCGTCAAGCTCCAGCGCGTATTCATGCTCCAGATCCAGCGCCGATTGACGCAACCGATCTATACCCGCCAACGCCACTGTAGCCAGCTCCTGGCGATCCTTGATGAGAGCTTTTTGCCCGTGTTGAGCTCTTTTTTTGTTCATCTTGTACGCATCATGAGAGATAAGAAAACAGCTCAACCGTAATCACATCACCCGAGGGTATTCAACGGTCATCTATATGCAATTTAACCATGCGATCATGTCAGAAATATTTTGACTGTCCTGATGAGTTGAACTGCTTGATGGATTTATTTGTTATCGTATCAATTCTGGCTATAGCGAAGAACGGAGGAAGCCCCATGCAGCTGAATAAAATTGGCAGCAGTTCCCATTATCTGTTGCAAGCCACTGACCAGAAAGAGTATGCATGGATACCGCCCATCTGACACGCGCCACTTTTGGCATCGTGCTGGCCGGCGGGCGCGGCAGCCGCCTGATGCAGCTTACAGATTGGCGGGCAAAGCCTGCCGTGCCGTTTGGCGGAAAATTCCGCATCATCGACTTCACGCTCTCCAATTGCGTCAATTCGGGCGTGCGCCGCATCGGGGTCGCCACGCAGTACAAGGC
>JAUSQB010000279.1 GCA_030652715.1 Rugosibacter sp. | reverse complement strand
TGATCAACGGCATCATGACCTTGTCGGGTGCGTGGCATAAATTACGTGATGATCCGATTCTTAAGTTCTTGATTACGTCGCTTTCTTTTTATGGGATGTCGACCTTTGAAGGCCCGATGATGTCAATCAAGACAGTCAATGCGCTTTCACACTACACCGACTGGACTATTGGCCATGTGCATTCCGGTGCGTTAGGCTGGGTAGCCATGATTTCGATTGGTTCGATCTACTATCTGTTGCCGCGCCTGTATGGCAAAGCACAGATGCACAGCATGAAAGCTGTCGAAACCCACTTTTGGGTCGCAACCATCGGTATCGTGCTCTACATCGCTTCAATGTGGATTGCAGGCGTCATGCAAGGCTTGATGTGGCGTGCTACCAATCCTGACGGTACGCTGACTTACTCGTTTGTCGAATCGGTGAAGGCCACTTATCCCTTTTGGACTATTCGCCTGCTCGGTGGTGTGCTGTTCCTGGCGGGGATGTTGATCATGGCATGGAATATGTTCAAGACGATGGCTGGCGGGCAAGCAGTTGATGCTCCGGTTCTCAAGGCGACAGTGGCACATTAAGCATATCGCGGAATAAAACAGGAGCTTTACGCTATGTTGACGCATGACAAAATTGAAAGAAACGTTGGTTTGCTGGTTGTGTTGACCGTGCTTACCATCAGTGTTGCAGGACTGGTGGAAATAGTGCCGCTGTTTTTTCAGCAATCGACCACTGTGCCAGCCAATGAGCTTGTAAAACCCTATGATCCGTTAAGGCTTTCCGGGCGCGATATCTACATTCGCGAGGGTTGCTATAACTGCCATTCGCAGATGATTCGACCGTTTCGTGCTGAAACCGAGCGCTATGGTCATTATTCTGTGGCGGGTGAATTTATCTACGACCATCCATTTCAATGGGGTTCGAAGCGTACCGGTCCAGATCTGGCGCGCGTCGGGGGACGATATTCCGATCTGTGGCACAGAACACATTTGCTCAATCCGCGCGATGTCGTTCCTGAATCGAACATGCCGGCTTATGCCTGGCTGGATAGGCCGCTTAACGATAATGACATTGAGATCAAGATGAGGGCGTTGCGTAAAGTTGGCGTACCGTATACCGACGATGAAATCGCCGGTGCCAGAGGCGCAATTGAAGGCAAGTCTGAACTTGATGCTTTGATTGCTTATCTGCAGGGTATGGGAACGGCAATCAAACAGGTTCGTTAAGTAGAGGTACGAAAATGGATATCAATGACTTGCGTTCTGCTATTACGGTACTGTCATTTCTGGTTTTCATTGGCATCGTTTGGTGGGCCTATTCGGATCGTCGCAAAACAGATTATGAAGAAGCGGCAAGATTACCCCTTGATGACGACTATCTTCTGATGCCAGGTACTACAGGGGCTGTGCAGGAAAGCGAAACACAGGAAAAGGAAACATCATGAGCGATTTTGTGAGTGACTTCTGGAGCCCTTATATTGCAATTGTCACCGTCATCAGCATTTTGGGTTGCGCGCTTTTGCTTTGGATGCAAAGCTCGGCCAAACACGTTGAGGGAAAAACAACGGGGCATGTTTGGGACGAAACCTTGGAAGAACTTAGCAACCCGCTACCAAACTGGTGGCGTTGGTTATTTTACTTAACAGTCATATTCTCATTGTTCTATCTTGCCATGTATCCCGGCTTAGGCAGTTTCAAAGGGCAATACCAGTGGACCTCAACTGGCCAATACGCTAAGGAGATGAAAAAAGCGGATGATGAGTTTGGTCCGATTTTTCAAAAATATTTGCAGCAGGATATTCGCACGGTAGCTGCTAATCCGGAAGCCAGGGAGATGGGGCAGCGGCTGTTTTTGACCTATTGTTCTCAGTGCCATGGATCAGATGCGCGAGGTACAAAGGGCTTCCCCAACCTTGCCGATAAAGACTGGTTGTTTGGCGGTTCTCCTGAGCAAATTAAAGAAAGCGTCGCGCAAGGACGAATTGCGATGATGCCGGCCAAGGGAGTCAAGCCAGATTTAACGGGCGATGAAATCAAGGATATTGCTCACCATGTGCGCTCCCTTTCTGGTCTTGCGGCGGATCCCATACGAATTCATCGAGGCAAATCATTGTTTAGCGTTGCCTGTGCTGCCTGTCATGGAGCAGAAGGCAAGGGCAATGTTGGATTGGCCCCCAATCTTGCGGATAAAGTATGGCTTTATGGCAGTTCGGAAGCCACGATTATAGAATCCATCAGCAATGGACGATCCAATCATATGCCCGCTTTTGGGGATTTTTTGGGTGAAGCCAAGGTTCATTTGCTTACGGCTTACGTCTACGGCTTGGGGGGCGGCCAGGAAATGCCTGCTACGACACCAGCTGACAACGTGCTGACAGGGGGTGCGCTGGGTGCGACGCATTAAGTTAGACAGGTAAAGTTTTAATCAGCAGATGTTGCTGAAAACTGTTTATTTTTAAATTCGATTCACTTCAGATATTAACCATGGTCACCCCATCGGCATCTACGTCCAAACCGGTAATTTTTGTTGAGCAAAGCCTTTACGAAGTACATGAAAAGGTATATCCGCGATCAGTTACCGGGATTTATGCAACATGGCGCTGGCTGATGGTATGGCTGACACAAGCGTTGTTCTATGGTTTGTGTTGGCTCCCATGGAATGGCAGACAAGCAGTTCTGTTTGATCTAACCGCTAGAAAATTCTATGTTTTCGGACTGGCCTTCTGGCCACAGGACATCGTTTATCTGGCTGTTCTGCTCATTATCTCAGCTTATTCGCTCTTTCTATTTACCGCTGTCGGGGGACGATTATGGTGTGGTTATGCCTGCCCGCAAACGGTATACACCGAAATATTTCTTTGGATTGAGCGCAAAATAGAAGGTGATCGTGCGGCGCGTATGAAACTTGATGCGAACGCAATGTCCATGAGAAAGCTGTTACTGCGCGCTGCAAAATATGGTGCCTGGGGTTTTTTGGCTCTATGGACCGGGTTTACTTTTGTAGGTTATTTCACGCCCATTAAAACGTTGTGGGTTTCCGTTTGGGATTTCTCGCTCGGCCCGTGGGAGGCTTTCTGGATCATTTTTTACGGCTCTTTTACCTATATATTCGCCGGACACTTGCGTGAACAGGTTTGTAAATACATGTGTCCATATGCACGTTTTCAAGGTGTCATGTTTGACCCGGATACACTCACAATTACCTATGATGCTACCCGAGGAGAGCCAAGAGGCCCGCATAGGAAAGGTGAGGCATACAAAGCGCAAGGCAAAGGAGATTGTGTTGATTGCAGAATTTGCGTCCAGGTGTGT
>JAUSQB010000277.1 GCA_030652715.1 Rugosibacter sp. | reverse complement strand
GGCCCGGGCACGCCGATTCCCGATTCCGCACGCGAAGTTTTACGTGCAATTGCTTCTGCACACAAGGCTTAATTCAAGGTGCCCGCTTCACCCGCCATTGACTACAGCGTGCTCGCTGGCGAGCTGCGCAGTGGCAACCGTCGTGCGCTGGCCAAAGCGATCACGCTGATGGAATCCACTCTGGAAGAACATCAAACCCAGGCGCAGACATTGCTCACCGAGTTGCTGCCCCACACCGGGCGCTCTATTCGCATTGGCATTTCCGGCGTGCCGGGCGTGGGTAAATCAACCTTCATCGAAGCGCTCGGGCTATTTCTGATTGCACGCGGCCATCGCTTGGCCGTGTTGGCGGTGGACCCGTCATCTTCAATTTCCGGCGGCTCGATTCTCGGCGACAAAACTCGCATGGAATTGCTGTGCCGTGAAGATACAGCCTTCATCCGGCCCTCGCCTGCATCTGGCAGCCTCGGCGGCGTGGCAGAAAAAACACGTGAAGCCATGCTGCTGTGCGAGGCTGCTGGTTTTGACGTCATCATTGTTGAAACCGTTGGCGTGGGCCAATCGGAAATTGCTGTTGCCGGCATGACCGATGTTTTCGTGCTGCTGCAATTGCCCAACGCGGGGGATGATTTGCAGGCAATTAAAAAAGGCATCGTCGAGCTTGCCGATTTGGTCGTCTTCAACAAAGCGGACATTGACCCAACGGCAGCACAAGCCGCAGTGAGCCAGATGCGTTCGGCGCTGTCCATGCTTCGCCCGGCTTCGCCCCATTGGCAACCACCCGTGCTGATGTTGTCCGCGACAAAAAAAGAAGGCATCGCCGAATTCTGGCAAACCATCGAACAGTTTCGCACCACGATGAGTGCTGCCGGTGACATGGCAGCACGGCGCAAGCAGCAAACAAACAACTGGATGTGGCAACAGATTGACGCAACGCTGCGCCAACGCTTTCGCTCGCACCCTGCAGTAAAAGCCGCGCTGCCGCAAATAACGCAGAGCGTGACTTCTGGCACCCTGCCGCCGACACTCGCTGCACGGCAACTGCTGGCTCTTTTTAAATAAAACGATTTCTTGGGAGGCAATCTGTATGCATGACATCATTAATCAACTCGACGCCCAGCGCGCCAAAGCCGCACTGGGCGGCGGCCAGAAGCGCATCGATGCGCAACATGCCAAAGGCAAGCTGACGGCGCGTGAGCGCATCGAACTGCTGCTTGACGAAGGTACATTTGAAGAATGGGATATGTTCAAGGAACATCGCTGTGTCGATTTCGGCATGGCTGAAAGCCATGTGCCAGGCGATGGCGTAGTCATTGGCTACGGCACGATTAACGGCCGCATGGTGTTTGTTTTCTCGCAGGATTTCACAGTGTTTGGTGGCGCGCTTTCTGAAGCCCATGCCGAAAAAATCTGCAAGGTGATGGATAAAGCCATTCAGGTAGGCGCGCCTATCATTGGCATCAACGACTCTGGCGGCGCACGGATTCAAGAAGGGGTGGCCGCACTCGGCGGTTACGCCGAAGTGTTTCAGCGCAATGTCATGGCTTCCGGCGTGATCCCGCAGATTTCGATGATCATGGGGCCCTGTGCAGGCGGCGCGGTGTATAGCCCGGCCATGACGGATTTCATTTTCATGGTCAAGGATTCGTCCTACATGTTTGTCACCGGCCC
>JAUSQB010000250.1 GCA_030652715.1 Rugosibacter sp. | reverse complement strand
TGGGAAGCAGAAAAGGCGGTGGAAGATGCGCGTGAAGAGGTCGCCAAACTGGTTGGCGCGGATGCCAAGGATATTATCTGGACATCCGGGGCGACCGAATCCAATAATCTGGCCATCAAGGGCGCTGCGCATTTTTATGCCGCTACCAAGGGCAAGCATATTGTTACCGTGACAACAGAGCATAAAGCGGTGCTGGATACCGTTAAAGAGCTTGAGCGCCAGGGGTTTGAAGCGACCTATCTGGTGCCGCAAGAAGATGGCCTGGTGTCTCTCGCGCAATTTGCCGCAGCGTTGCGCCCGGATACGGTGCTGGCGTCTGTGATGATGGTGAATAATGAAATCGGCGTGATACAGCCGATTGCCGAACTGGGTGAAATTTGCCGGGAAAAGGGCGTAATTTTCCATGTTGATGCCGCGCAGGCAACCGGCAAAATGCCGATTGATTTGACGACACTGAAAGTTGATCTGATGTCATTCAGCGCACACAAAACCTATGGGCCGAAAGGTGTTGGCGCGCTGTATGTGCGCCGCAAACCGCGCATTCGGCTAGAAGCACAAATGCATGGCGGCGGGCACGAGCGCGGCTTGCGTTCCGGCACCCTGGCTACCCATCAAATTGTCGGCATGGGCGAGGCGTTTCGCCTCGCGCGGCTTGAAATGGCAACGGAAAACGAGCGGATTCGCATGCTGCGTGATCGCTTGATGAGCGGGCTGATGGATATCGAAGAAGTTTATGTCAATGGTGATTTGACCCAGCGTGTGCCGCACAATCTCAATTTAAGCTTTAACTATGTCGAGGGCGAGTCGCTGATCATGGCGATCAAGGATATTGCCGTGTCGAGCGGTTCGGCCTGCACCTCGGCCAGCCTTGAGCCTTCATATGTGCTGCGTGCGCTCGGGCGTTCCGACGAGTTGGCGCACAGCTCGATCCGTTTCACTTTAGGACGCTTTACTACTGAACAAGATGTCGATTTTACGGTCAAATTGTTGCACGAGAAAATTGGCAAGTTGCGCGAGTTGTCCCCTTTGTGGGATATGTTTAAAGAAGGCATTGA
>JAUSQB010000015.1 GCA_030652715.1 Rugosibacter sp. | reverse complement strand
CGCGCTCGCGCACGATTTCAGCATAGCGGCGCACATTGGCGGCCGATGGCGTGGCATTCGCGATTTCAGCTAGATACGCCAAACCACCGGTCTGATCGACTTCATTCGATTGTTCAATCGACTCATACACCGTGACCACATCGGCCGGGCGGCCGCGCTGGATAAGTTTGCCAATATGGCGAAAAATCCGCCGGTGATCGTCGCGGTAAAAATCGTTTTCTCGCACCACATCGGCAATCCGATCCCACGCTGGATTGTTGATCAGTAATCCCCCAATCAAGGATTGTTCCGCCTCAATAGAATGCGGTGGCAATTTGAGCGCAGCAACCTGAGGATCGTGTACGGGGGATTGATTAAATGATCGAATGTTGGCCATGGCTATCTCCGCAATGAAGTCCAGAAACGGATTCAAACAATAAGTCTACTCCGCACAGAGCAGGCTGATAAGTGCATAACCTGTGTAAATCGTGGGGATAACTTGTGTAAATCAGGTGCATAAGCCGCACGCACTGCAATAAAAAACGAGCTGCCCCAACAGTTGAGGACAGCTCGTTTTTTGTTTGGCCAAGCCGGGCCAGGATTGATTGGGTTTAACTGATGAGTGCGAAATCCAACCTGCCAGCTTTGCTCAATGTTCGCCCAGCACAGATACCGTAATGGTTGCAATGACATCGGTATGCAACGCAACTTCAATGGGCGAATCGCCGATTGCCTTGAGCGGGCCCTGGGGCAGACGAATGGATGAACGCTCAATCGTCAGCCCTTGAGCCAGTAGCGCATCGGCAATATCAATATTGGTGACTGAACCAAATAAGCGACCATCCATCCCGGTCTTGCGTGTAATTTGCAGCATCAGGCCATCGAGCTTGGCTGCTTGCGCCTGCGCTTGGGCCAACCGCGCTTGCTGGGCAGCTTCTAACTCGGCACGCTTGACTTCGAACACCTTGCGGTTTGCTTCCGTTGCGCGCTTGGCCTTGCCTTGCGGGATTAAATAGTTACGTGCGTAACCATCTTTGACTTTAACCTCATCGCCCAGGTTGCCGAGGTTCACCACTTTTTCCATCAAAATAATTTGCATGGTCGTCTCCTCGCTTATTGGTGCAGATCAGTGAACGGCATCAAGGCTAAAAAGCGCGCACGCTTGATAGCGGTTGATAATTGACGCTGATAGCCCGTTTTAGTACCGGTAATGCGGGCCGGCATAATGCGTGCATTTTCAGCAATAAAATCTTTGAGGATTTCGACATCCTTGTAGTCAACTTCCTCGATTTTTTCTACCGTGAAACGGCAGAATTTACGCCGCTTGAACATGCTCCGGCCTTTTTCGCCTTTGCCTCCCTTAGCGCCCAGCTTACCTTTTGGTTTAAATGCCATTTTTATTTCCTTCCACGAATTCAATTGTATTGACATGCAGTATCGGCATACGCCGTTTAAGACTGCGTGCCGCTAAAAATCCACTCACCTTCAACTCATCGCCCGGCTTGACAGTTGCCAGCAATTGCGCCTGGCTCCCTACTGCCACACAGTCCATCTCGCAGTACACCTTGCGTTCAACTTCCGATTCCATTTGAATCGATTCGTGCGTCAAGCTGAATTCAAGTACCGGAATACCTGCGGGGGTGCGACGCAAAGCGCCACGTTCCTGCAGACGACCCGATAACTGCGTTAGATTGATGGACAATGCAGGGGGCTATCACCGTCAAACAACAATCAAGCGACTGCCGGGACCTCGGTTGCTGCTTCTGCAGCAGGAGCCGAAGCAGCAACCGCATCGCCTTGGCTAGATGAACGAGATTTCTCTTCTTTCATCATGGGCGAAGGGGTCGTGACAGCTTTGCGCGTTTTGATAGTTAGATGACGCAGCACGGCATCATTAAACTTGAATGAGCTTTCCAGTTCGGCCAAGGCTTCACCATCGCATTCAATGTTCATCAGCACATAATGCGC
>JAUSQB010000231.1 GCA_030652715.1 Rugosibacter sp. | reverse complement strand
GTGTCGCCCATGCGCGCGCCGCTACGCATGGCGGGCGCAAGGTAACCCCCGCGCGACATGACTTCCACGCCGCCGCCCACACCATAATCGCAATCGCCCAGCATGATGGCTTGCGCAGTGGATACGATGCCTTGCAGACCTGAGCTGCACAGCCGGTTTACCGCCATCGCGACGGATTCCATGGGCAGTCCGGCCTGGATTGAAGCCAAGCGCGCCACATAGGCATACCGCGCCTCGGTCGGAATGCAATTGCCTACCGTGACGTAATTGATCTGCTGCGGATCAACGCCAGAACGACTGACGGCTTCTTTCATCACCATGCCGCCCAGTTCGGCAGGTTCAATACCGCTCAAAGCGCCGCCAAATGAACCGATAGCAGAACGCACCGCACTCAACACAACGACATCTCTCTTGTCAGACATGAAATTACTCCTGTATGAAAAATCAACCGCCAACCCAGGCAGAAATCTGCATCAGGGTTAGCACCACTACACTTAACACCAGGCTGCGCCAAACCAGGCCAATGGTGCTCTGCATGAAATCTGCATCGGCTTCATCGCCCAGCCCCAGCTCAGGGCGATCATCCTCGGTTTCCAGTTCATGCGGCAAATCATGCACTGGCATGCCAAGCCGTATGCCCAATGCACCGGCACCGCTGGCCAGCAGAATACCGTTGGCTTTATCCGGCCAGTGATCTGCCTGGGTACGCCAGCAATTGACGGCATCTTCAAAGTCGCCCACCACAGCGAATATTGCTGCGGTAACTCTTACAGGCAGCCAGTTGATCAAGGTGAATGCGCGATGCGCAAACCATCCAAAGGTCTCTAGCGTAGCGGATTCATCTGTTTCATACCGTGCTGTGCCCTGCCAGTATTCATCAAGCAGCTGTGCCAACCGGTAGAGCAGTGCGCCAGCGGGCCCGAGCAACACAAACCAGAATAGCGGCGCAAAGACATGCGTGTTGGACAAAGGCAATGCGCGCTCAATGGCCAGACGGGCAATCTCGCTGCTAGATAGTCTGTCGCCACTCTGCCCGCGCCATTCGGCAAGAATATGTCGTGCCTGATCGATTTCGCCGGCTTGCAAGGCCAGGTGGATGTCGGTAAAAAAATGGCTGAACTGACGAAAGCCCATGGTCAGGTACAGGACGCCGAACCCGACCAGTGCGGCCAATAAGGGTTGTGTGTCTTGCAGCAGACGATGCACAATGAATAATGTCAGTGCGGGCACAGCGGCCCCCAGCATCCAGGCAATGCTGCCGTGCAGGCGAATGCCATCATTCAGTTGATGTTCCAAAAAGGCTGCCAGCTTGGCGACAGGCGCACGCACCAGTCGTTCGACAGGCAGTGGTTTGAACTGTTCCAGAATCAGTGCAGCGAGAATAGAGAGG
>JAUSQB010000228.1 GCA_030652715.1 Rugosibacter sp. | reverse complement strand
CGGCAATCGCGGCGGCGGCGGAATTGGCGCCGGTAGTAAACCCCGTGCGGTTGCCGCGCTGGCGTTTGGCCGTGCCCTTGCGGACTTTTTCCGGAGCGGGGGTGCTGGAGGCTGCGTCCGGTTGCATGTCACTGGTGGTGGAACTGGCGGCGGGCATGCTCAGGCCACATTCCTTTGTCGGCTTTCAGCGATACCAAGCAGGGCGTGGATTGCGGCCACCACCAGGGTGGAGCCGCCCTTGCGGCCGCGTATGCCGATCCACGGCACGGCATCAATCTGGGCCAGCAGGGCCTTAGATTCGGCGGCGGAAACGAAGCCGACCGGCATGCCGATGACCAGCGCTGGGCGCAGGTTTTCTTCGCGGATCAGGCGCATGACTTCGATCAGCGCCGTGGGCGCGTTGCCGATGCCGATGATGGCATTCTCAAGCAGGCCGAGACGGTGGGCCTTGCGCATGGCCTGCACGGCGCGGGTGGTTTCTTCGGCTTTGGCCTGTTCGATGACATCGGCATCGGAAATGAACTGGTGCGTGAAGAGGCCAAAGTGCGCCAGGCGTGTGGCCGAGAGGCCGACGCAGATCATCTCGACATCCGCAATGATGGCGGTGCCGCCCTTGAGGATGGCGGCAAGGCCCGCGTTGATCGCCTGTGGATGAAACTCGGTCAGGCCGTTGAATTCGAAATCGGCATTGGCGTGGATCATCCGCCGCACGATGGACCACTGCTCGTCGCTGTAGGCGTGGGATCCTACCTCGGCGTCGATGATGGCGAAGGAGTCATGTTCGATGGCGCGTCCTGCGGCGGTGAGCTGCTCGGTGACGGTGTTGGCGGCGTTGATGGTCATGGCTTACGCGTGGGTTGGGTGGGGCGAGTTTGCGTATGGGTGTGCGCATGATCCTCTGCGCCGTGATGCATGTGGGTATGGCTGTGGTCGTGCAGATGCTCCTCTTCCGCCGCCAGCCGGTACTTGCAGCCATCGCATTCGAGCAGGCCACCTTCAGTCATTTCATGTCCGGCAGCCTTGGCGTCGAGCAGGTCGAAGATGCCCGCATCGAAACCAAAGTGCGTGCCCAGCGCGAAGGCTGTTTGCGGATACTGGCCTTGCAGGCGCACGAGCTGCGCCTTGATACGCTCGATCAGTACGCCGGTAAAGAGATACACCGGAACGATGCAAATCTGCTTCATGCCGAGGCGGACCTGGCGTTGCACGACGGTTTCCAGGCGCGGCCAGGTGATGCTGGTGAAGGCCAGGTCGACCAGGTCGTGGTCGCCGTCTTCAAACAGCCAGCGCGCCATTTTCGCCAGTTCGCCATTGGCGCCGCTATCCGATGAGCCACGACCGAGCAGGATGACGCCGGTGGTGCGCGGGTCGGGCATGTCCAGGTGTTTCATCAGGCTGTCGAGCTGGCCTTTGAGCACGGCGAATATCTCGCGGCCCATGCCGAGGTGGCGCATGCAGTCAAAGTGCACGCCGGGATGGCGCAGGCGGGCGGCGTTAATAGCGGCCGGCAATTCCATCTTGACGTGCCCGGCGGCATTGAGAATGAAGGGCAGGGCGATGACTCGGCGCGCGTTTTGTGCGGCGCGGTCGAGCCCTTCGTTAAGCAGCACTTCGGCGTGTTCGATGAAGCAAACCTCGATCCGCCATGCCGGGTGGCGTTCGCGCCACTGGTCGGCAAAGCGCAGTATTTCTTTGTTGCCTTCGCGGTTGCGCGAGCCGTGGCCGACGAGGAGAAAGCTGGTGTCGTTCATGATGAGGAGCCTTCGGTGATCGATGCCCGGCGAAAGCGATGACCGAAGGCCGGGTCGTAGAGTTTGGAGCGGGCGATGTCCTGCCAGTGACGCGCGCCGAGTGCGGGGCTGGCAATGATCATGGCCTGTGTAGCGATTTTTTCGTCCTGGCAGCGGCGCTTGATGTCGGCCAGCGTGCCGCGCACGATTTTTTCCTGTCCCGGCCAGCTGGCTTTTTGCACGACAAGAATCGGCGCGTCTTCCGGCCAGTCGGCGGCGCGCAAGGCGCGCTGCACTTCATGCAGCAAGGTGATGGAAAGAAAGATGCAGAGCGTCGTGCGATGCGCCGCCAGCACCGCCAAATCTTCGCCCGGCGGCATCGGCGTGCGGCCAGCCACGCGGGTAAAGATCACGGTCTGGGTGACTTCCGGCAGGGTCAGCGTTTCGCCAGCCGCTGCCGCTGCCGCCATTGCCGAAGAAACGCCGGGAACGACTGCCCACGCGACGCTGGCCGCATCCAGCGGGCGGGTCATCTCAATCAGCGCGCCATACAAGCCGGGGTCGCCGGTTTGCAGGCGGACTACCGTTTCATGCCGCCCCGCCTGCTCGATCAGCCAGGCGGTGATTTGTTCGAGCGTCATGTCTTTTGAATCGCGGATGGTGCAGTCATCGGGCGCATAAAGCGTCGCCGCCTGATCGACCAGCGACCCCGCGAACAGCACGGCGCCGGCGCGCGCGAGCAGATTACGGCCCTTGACCGTAATCAGTTCGGGGTCGCCGGGCCCCGCGCCGACAAACCAGACCTTGCCGGTCATGCTTTCAGGCCGCGCGCAGGTCGAAGCAGTA
>JAUSQB010000226.1 GCA_030652715.1 Rugosibacter sp. | reverse complement strand
TGATCAGGAAACCCTGGTGCGCGTGCATGAAGCGGTTTCCGTGCTGGATTTTCTTGGCGTGCAAAATACAAGGCACAGTTTCAGCATTGATTTTGCCTTGCGCCAGATTGCCGCAGCAGAGCGGGGGGTTGTAGTCATGCTGCATCATGCGGAATCCACTCAAGCCATGCTCACGGCGCTGCAAGACGATACCGCCACACGCACCACAGGCGCTAAATGGGATCCGCGCTTGTATGGCATCGGCGCGCAAATTCTGCGCGACTTGGGCGTGGGCAAGATGCGCCTGATGTCCAACCCTCGAAAAATGCCCAGCATGGCGGGCTTCGGCCTGGAAATCTGCGGCTATTTCGCCCCTTGATGCAACAAATAAAAAACAACCCAGCGAGACGCACACGATGAGCATTCACGAAATAGAACCCCAACTCGACGGTCGCGGCTTGCGCATTGGCATTGTGCAAAGCCGCTTTAACGAACCCATAGGCGAAGGCCTGCGCTCAGGGTGTCTGGCTGGCCTGGCGCAAATGCAAGTGGCAGAGTCAGATATCACCTATGTCACCGTCCCCGGCGCGCTGGAAATTCCCTTGGCGCTGCAAGCGCTTGCCCAAAGCGGAAACTGCGATGCGCTAGTCGCCCTGGGTGCCGTGATTCGCGGGGAAACTTATCATTTTGAAATTGTTTCCAACGAATCTGCCCGGGGCATCACCGATGTGCAACTGAACACTGGCATCCCGATTGCCAATGCCGTGCTGACTACAGAAAATGATGATCAAGCACTGGCACGCATGGTGCAAAAAGGCACAGAAGCGGCCCAGGCCGCCATTGAAATGGCGCAACTGTTACGCGCGGTAAAAAAATAATGAGCAGCAGCAATTCAGCACGACATCGGGCACGCGAGTTCGTGGTCCAGGGCTTGTACCAAAGACAGGTTGGCGGCCAGGATGACGCCGCCATTCAAGTGCAGGCCGAAAGCGTGACCGGCTTTCACAAAGCGGATAACGAACTCTACCTTCAGCTGCTGCATGAAACACTGGCCCAAGCAGAGACATTGCAAGCCGATATCACGCCGCACATTGCCCGCCCGTGGCATGAAATCTCGCCCATTGAGCGCAGCGTGCTGCTCCTGGGTGCCTGCGAGTTTCGGTTTCATCCGGAAACGCCTTATCGCGTCATCATCAATGAGTGTGTTGAACTCGCCAAAACCTTTGGCGGCACCGATGGCCACAAGTTTGTGAACGGTGTGCTGGACAAAATGGCTGCTGTGTTGCGTACGGTTGAAGTTCAACCGCGCTAACCCCCGCGCAGAGAAGTTTTGCATGCAAATTTCTTATGCCATCCGAATTTGACCTGATCCGCCGGTTTTTTATCCGTCCAACGCAGCATACACTGCTAGGCGCGGGCGATGATGCGGCATTGATTGCCCCGACACCCGGCTGTGAGCTCGCCATCTCGACCGATCTGCTCGTGGAAGGCACGCATTTTCTTGGCGACACCGCGCCTTTTGATCTCGGCTGGAAAACCTTGGCAGTGAATGTTTCCGACATGGCCGCCATGGGCGCCACACCGCGCTGGGCAACACTGGCCGCCGCCTTGCCAGCGCCGACTCTTGATTGGCTCGATGCGTTTTCACGCGGCTTTTTTGCCTGCGCCGAAGCATTCAACGTCGATCTCATCGGCGGCGACACCACCCGCGGACCGCGCACCTTTTGCGTCACGATCATGGGCGAGGTACCTAGAGGACAAGCTTTGCTGCGCAGCGGCGCGCAAGCGGGCGATTCGATCTGGGTCTCTGGCACCCCCGGACGTGCAGCCCTCGGATTAGCCCATTTACAGGGTCGCATAGCACTCACCGAACCACACCTGGGGCAATGCCTGGCAGCGCTGCATCGCCCACAACCACGAGTGGCGCTTGGCCTGGCACTGCGCGGCCTGGCCACTGCGGCGATTGATGTTTCTGACGGCTTACTGGCTGATCTCAGCCACATCCTGACTGCATCAAGTTGTGCAGCAGAACTGCACATACCGCACCTGCCACCCGCCGGATTAGCGCGCGATGGTTATCTTTCCGGAGGCGATGACTACGAACTGATTTTCACGCTTCCCGCAGAACATCGCGCGGCCATGGCTACCTTGGCTGTCGAACTCGATTTACCGCTCACCTGCATTGGCGTTATCACACCCGCCAAGCCTGACGCACCAGGCACGTTTGCTCTTCACGACGATCAAGGCTCGCCTATCACCCCAACGCGCCACGGTTTTGACCATTTCCTTTGATTTTTTTTACTGCCCATGTTCCTTCCCGCCCCGCCGTTTAAATTTCTTTTTCAGCACCCTGCACACCTTATTGCCTGCGGTTTTGGCAGCGGGCTTTCCGGCTTTGCCCCCGGCACGGCGGGTACCGCTTTTGCCTGGCTTACCTACGCCATGTTGCGCGGGCCAATGCCCGGCGATCTGGCATTCGGGCTGTTTCTTCTGCTGGCCTTCGCCATCGGCGTTTCTGCCTGCCACATTACGGGACGTAATCTCGGCGTAATCGATCACGGAGCCATCGTGTGGGATGAAATTATGCCCTTCTGGGCCGTACTGCTCTTCACCCCCGCCGGTTTTTGGTGGCAACTAGGGGCTTTTCTGGGCTTCCGTTTTTATGATGTGGTCAAACCCCAGCCCGCACGCTATTTCGATACCCACGTTAAAAATGGCTTCGGGGTGATGATGGACGATGTCATTGCGGCAGGCTACACCATACTCACCTTGGCTATAGCCAAGACACTGCTGACTGCCTTGGGATATTAACCATGGATGCCGAGCTTGCCGCCCTGTCCCTGGCCATTGGTCAAGCCGCCATGACGCGCATTGCTACTATTGCCACAGCAGAATCCTGTACCGGCGGCTGGGCAGCGCAAGTCATTACCCATACCGCAGGCAGCTCGGCGTGGTTCGACCGTGGATTTATCACCTATTCCAATGCTGCCAAACATGACCTGCTGGGTGTACAAGAACAAACCCTTGCCACCCACGGTGCCGTCAGTGAGGCTACAGCGCGAGAAATGGTCCTGGGTGCTTTAATGCACTCTGCCGCATCTCACGCGTTAGCCATCACCGGGATTGCCGGCCCGACAGGCGGCTCTGCTGCCAAGCCGGTCGGCACCGTCTGTTTTGCCTGGTGCCAGCGAGGGGAGGCCACCTCTACGGATACCCGGTGTTTTCAGGGGAATCGTGAAACCATTCGCCGACAGGCCGTGATTCATGCGCTCAACGGATTGCTTGCTCGTCTAGTTGAAAGTTCAAAATAAGCTAAGTCGGCAAAAACTATGCCATCCATGCCATAATCAAAACCATCTTCTAGGACAAAACTCATGGACGACAATAAAACCAAAGCACTTCAAGCCGCATTAGCCCAGATCGAAAAGCAGTT
>JAUSQB010000172.1 GCA_030652715.1 Rugosibacter sp. | reverse complement strand
ATTTTCCGATGCAGCCACTGTCGCACAGGCCTTGCGCGAACGGCGAGACTTTGACTAGTCTTTAGATCGCTGAGATTGTTTAATGAAGACCGACGTGTGTCTAAGGTCTCCACAAAATTAATTTTCTATCTATTTGTAATCATTATGTTTTTTTGCTCGGTATGGGCGATAAATGGCGCAAAGGCTTTAATCTCGGACGGAGATTCGTTACAATAGAGAGCTTAGGCGAATTCAGCGACATTTTTAGTAATTTTCAGGGAAAACAACATGAGCAATGACGGAAAAGTCGATTGCAGTCGGCGGCGACTTTTGGTGGCCACTGCCACAATCGGTGGTTTGGGTGGTGTGGCAGCAGCTGTTCCTTTTGTAACTAGCATGATGCCGTCCGAGCGTGCTAAAGCAGCGGGCGCGCCAGTTGAAGTGGATATCAGCAAGTTATCTCCCGGTCAAATGATGACGGTTGAGTGGCGTGGCAAACCCGTGTGGATCATCAATCGCACCCCGGAGCAGCTGGCTTCACTTAAAGTCACCGATGCAAAAGTGAGTGATCCCAAGTCGGATAAAAATCAGCAGCCCGACTACTGCAAAAATGAAACACGTTCTATCAAGCCTAGTATCTTGGTTGCTGTGGGCATTTGTACCCACTTGGGCTGCTCACCTTCTGAAAAGTTTAAAACCGGTGCTGAGTCTGGTGTAGAGCCTGATTGGGCGGGCGGATTTGTCTGCCCATGCCATGGCTCGACGTTCGATTTAGCGGGGCGTGTGTATAAGAGTAAACCTGCGCCTGACAACCTGGAAGTGCCACCGCACATGTATCTTGGTGATGCACGCATTGTCATCGGTGAAGATAAAAAAGGGGGTACCGCATGAGCATCGTCAATGCCAAACTCAAAGACCTGCTTGGCTGGGTCGATGAACGTTTCCCGCTGACAGCTAACTGGAAGGCGCATCTGTCCGAATACTATGCGCCAAAAAATTTCAACTTCTGGTATTTTTTTGGTTCGCTAGCCCTGTTGGTGCTGGTGATACAAATCGTGACCGGTATTTTCCTGGTCATGCATTACAAGCCTGATGCATCGCTAAACGCTGCGGGCGTTCCGGTAGCATTTGCCAGCGTTGAATACATCATGCGCGATGT
>JAUSQB010000220.1 GCA_030652715.1 Rugosibacter sp. | reverse complement strand
CGGAAAAGCTGCCAGCGCTTCTTCTGTCGCAGCGCGCGCTTTATCTTTATCTTTAGAGCCAAGCAATAGGCTAACCAGCGCAAACCGCGGTGCTGAATTATTGGGATCCGCTGCAATGGCCTTATTGATCAGGCTGGCAACATCGTCCAGGCTTGACCCGGTGCGTGCTTTTAGCTGGGCTAACGAAAGCATGGCGGGCACATTTTTCGGGTCTTTTTTCAGCACGGTTTCATAACGCTGACGTGCTTGATCAGGTTTATTTTCTGTCAAGTCCATGGAGACAAGATTAGTGACCGCCGGTAAATAGGTAGCATCAATTGCCAGCGCTTTTTCAAAGCTATCCTTTGCTGCTTGAATATCTTTTTTGCCAAGGAAGGCTTGGCCGCGCAGGTTATGCACGAGTGGTGAGGCTGGTTGTTTTTTTTCTAAATGGGCAATGGCCGAAAGTACCTTGTCGAAATCTTTCTGGTGCATGGCCGATGAAATGAGCGCCATGTCTGCTGAAACGCCGGAATCACTTGCGGCAATCTGCTCTAGATCGGTAAATGCCTGCTCGGTGTGACCCAGGCGCATTTGTGATAATGCCAGCGCCGTCTTGGCTTGGCTATCTTTTGGGTTATATTGCGCTGCCTGCCTAAAAAAATCCGCAGCCCGTTCGGCATCTCCGCCTTGCATGTAAACTTCACCAGCCAGCGTGAGCCATTGAGGGGGTATTGTTGCAGCTTGCAATACCGGCTGTAATGTTGCCAAGGCTTTTGTCGGCTGGCCGCTGCGCAAATAGGATGTGACGAGAATTCGACGGCTGTAATCAAGCCACGGAGCCTTTTGCAAGGCTTTGCCAAGGTATTCCTGCGCTTGGATGTCGGACCGGTTCTGGTAAGCAATAGCACCGGCAAGTTGCAATCCTTGTGGATTATCCGGCTGTATTTTTAACAGGTTTTCCACGGCACTCTTTGCGGCTGCAATATCTTTTTTGCTAAAGGCAAGCAGTGCTTCCAGATACACCGTTATGGGTTGTTTCGCGGCTATTTTTTGCATTTCCGCTAGCTGCCTGGTCGCCAAGTCGAATTTGCGATCTTGTAGTAACAGCATGATGATGTTTGAGTGCACAGCGGCCGTACTTGGCTTGATTTCGAGCACTTTTTGGTAAGCACTTAACGCGGCTGGAGTATTTTTTTCAGCACGTTGCAAATCACCCTTGAAGCGCCACGCATCTGCTTCACGAGGTGTTTTAATCAATATCTCGTCGACTATTTTGTTGGCTTCTGCAAAGTCTCCTTTGATGGCCTGAAGGCGTGCCAGGCCAAGCTGGGCGGGCGCGTGATTCTGCTTGGCAGCCAGGGCTTCGTTAAAGGCCGTTTGTGCCATGTCAACATTGCCTAGCATTGCGTAGCTATGCCCCACCACCGTTTTTAATTCGGCAAGCTCTTCGGTATTGGCTGTAGGGGTTTGGGCCAATTCATCAATGACTTTTTTTGCCTTGCCTTGCGCGATCAAGGCATTTGCCAGCAGTGGTGTGGCTTGTCCTGCGGGTGCCTGGAGCTCAATGGCTTTGCGCAGTTCAAGCTCGGCTGCAATGGGGTCGCCACTCTCAAGTAGCGCACGTCCAAGCAAGAGTCGTGCTTCAGGCGAATTCGGATTCTTGCTTAATACATTCTTTATCTGGATGATGGCAGCCGCCGGATTGTCTTTCTCCAGATAACCTTTAGCCGATGCCATCATTTCTTCTGGCGAACTGTTACCGCACCCCAGAACGATAAGCGTTGCAGCGATGACTGCCATTGGCGTGAAGCGGGAGTGATTTTGAGTTCGCATATCAGTAGTCAACCTTTTTTCAACAGTTTGTTGCGGAGGGTAAAACGCTTTGAATCGGGCAGGTTTCAATGAGGCCTGATTGCCAGGCTAAGGCGTGATAGCGGGTTATATGTGCAGATGATTACGTCTTTAGCCCGAACTTATGCATCAAATCATACAGAGTCGGGCGGCTGATGCCAAGCAAGTCGGCCGCCCGCGCGAGATTGCCGTTACTTCGGCTGACGGCAGCAATGATGGCTTTTCGTTCGGCGGCGTCGCGTATTGTGCGCAGATCAAGCGGCATCATGTTTTCTTCAAGGGTTTCACCAAGACCTACATCCTGCACTGACAGGCTGTTGCCTTCTGCCATGATGGTGGCGCGTTTAAGGCAGTTTTCAAGTTCGCGCACATTGCCGGGCCAAGAATAGGCAGATATTGCGCGTACGGCTTCTTCGCTTAAAGAAAGCGAGCCGCGATTTTGCTCACTGGCAAACCGACGGACGAGCGCGTGTGCAAGTAAGGCCGCGTCGCCGATGCGTTCTCTCAGCGGGGGAATCATAATGACAATTTCAGCTAACCGATAGTAAAGGTCTTCCCTGAAGCGACCTTCGCCAATCAATGTTTTTAAATTTTGATGGGTGGCACAAACGACCCGCACATCAATGGGAATTTCTTGCCGGCCACCAACCCGCTCGATGACCCGTTCTTGCAAAAAGCGCAGAAGTTTGGATTGCAGGGAAAAAGGCAGGTCACCAATTTCATCCAGCATCAGCGTACCTTTGTGCGCCAGCTCGATTTTCCCTGGGGTGGTTTTTGCCGCGCCGGAGAAGGCGCCTTTTTCATAGCCGAACAGCTCGCTTTCGA
>JAUSQB010000171.1 GCA_030652715.1 Rugosibacter sp. | reverse complement strand
GCCGCATTTGAGGCTCATGAGTTTCCTTTTTTCGTTGCAACAGGTTTAGAGTTAATGCGTTGCGTGGCGGCTTCATAGTCACCCTTCGCAAGTAGTGGCCAAGCCAATAGCGCGGTATTCAGTGCGTCATCAATCCCGGTTTGCTCTTCTTTGCGCGGGGGCTTGAGAACATAGTGGATGACTTCGTTTTTATCGCCCGGATGGCCAATGCCGATGCGCAGCCGCCAGTAATCCTGCGTGCCCAAGTGCGCGGTGATGTCTTTCAAGCCATTATGCCCGCCCAAGCCACCACCAAATTTCAAGCGCATCTGGCCGGGCGGCACGTCAAGCTCATCGTGCACCACCAGCATTTCTGCGGGTTCGACACGATAAAACTGCATCAATGCGCGCACCGCTTGTCCGGAACGATTCATGAAGGTTTGCGGTAGCAGCAAGTGAACACCAGTAGCGCGCGACGCCCCGACCAAACCGTGAAAGCGCGCTTCATGCTTCAGTGGCGCGTCCAACTCGTGCGCCAGACGCTCACAAAACCAAAACCCGGCGTTATGCCGGGTTTTGGCATAGTCGGCCCCGGGATTACCGAGACCGACTATCAGACGTAACTGCGGGCGCACCTGGGAAGGCATGAGTGGTGCCGTGCCAGCTGCGTAGTCACATCACTTCTTGGCAGCAGGCGCAGCCGTTGCAGCGGCTTCATCTGCCGGAGCTGCCTCTTCATCTTTACCGCGCACGGTGAGAATGGTTGCAACCACAGGGTCTTCACCTTTATGCGCAATCACTTCAACGCCGGCAGGCAAGCTTAGTTGCGACACATGCAAGGAATGGCCAGCGACCAGATCCTTCAGATCCACCTCGATAAATGCAGGCAAGTCCTTGGGCAAACAACGCACTTCGATGTCCGCCAGCACGTGCTGCACAATGCCGCCGCCCAACTTGACGCCGGGTGCAATATCTGCATTAATAAAGTGTAGCGGCACTTTCTGGTGCAGTTTATGGGTGGCATCCACACGCTGGAAGTCAGCATGCAAAATAACCTGGCGATAGGGGTGACGTTGTACGTCGCGCAGCAGGCAGGTTTCTTTGACGCCTTCAATGTTGGCAATCAGCACGGAGGAATAAAACGCCTCTTTGCGCAACAGCTGAAACAGCTCGTTGTGGTCGATATCAATGGATTGCGGCTTATCTGTGTTGCCATAAATAATGGCGGGAACACGACCCGTGCGACGCAGGCGGCGGCTCGCTCCGGTGCCCTGGCCATCACGTTTGTTTGCGTTAAATTCAAGTTGCATGATTTACTCCTGGTGGTATTGCACGACAATATCCCCGCCCGCGACCAGGCGAGGGGTTAAAAAGTTAGTCCATGAACAAGGATGAGACCGAGGCTTCATTGCTGATGCGCAACATGGTCTCGGCCATCAGTTCGGCGATCGAAATCTGGCGAATACGCGTACAGGCAGCGGCTTCGGGCGACAAAGGAATTGTATCGGTCACCACCAGCTCATCAATCTCGGATTCGGCAATACGCGCCACCGCGCTACCAGACAACACCGCATGCGTGCAGTAAGCAAGCACCTTGGTTGCGCCTTGCTCTTTTAAGGCCTGCGACGCTTTGCACAGCGTTCCTGCGGTATCCACCATATCATCCATAATCACGCAGGTGCGGCCTGCCACATCGCCGATGATGTTCATGACTTCTGACACATTGGCTTTTGGCCGCCGCTTGTCGATGATGGCTAAATCTGAATCCAGGCGTTTGGCCAAGGCGCGGGCACGCACCACGCCGCCCACATCGGGAGACACAACGAGCAGATTGTCATGCTGCTGCTTCCAGATGTCACCCAGCAAAATGGGCGCAGCGTAAATGTTATCCACCGGAATATCGAAAAAACCCTGAATCTGATCTGCATGCAAATCAACGGTTAACAAGCGCTGCACGCCCACGGCCTGCAACATGTTGGCAACCACTTTGGCGGTAATGGCAACGCGCGCCGAGCGCGTCCGGCGGTCTTGCCGGGCATAGCCGAAATACGGAATCGCCGCAGTGATACGGCCCGCTGAAGCGCGTTTTAACGCGTCGACCATGACCATCAGTTCCATCAGGTTATCGTTCGTCGGCTGACAGGTCGATTGCAGGATGAACACATCCTGACCACGCACATGCTCAAGAATTTCGACATTCACTTCGCCATCGGAAAAG
>JAUSQB010000170.1 GCA_030652715.1 Rugosibacter sp. | reverse complement strand
GCTTGTCGTTCGCAAATGTGAGCTGATTGGATTTGAAGGTAATGGTTGGGAAAGCGGCTGTATCGAAAAAATCTGTGCCTTGAATATGCGAATCGAACAGGGCGAAGCCGGTATCTACTGATTTGGCATCGATAATCACATCAACGCTGCCGCTTCCTGCGGCGCGATCCAGCGTGATGTTTCCAGTGGTTTTATTAAAACGTTGTACCTGGGTTGAATAGCCCAGATGGCTGTATTCGAAACGAGGAAAGGTGTGTGAGCCTTCAATCACATAAGTTTCCGGCGCCGCGAATAAAGGGGAGGCAAAGCAGGCAGCGAGTGCAAAAAAAGAAATTTTCTTCAGCATCATGAGGGTTCTCCTGAGTGGGTGGGGGGATTATCTGGGACGTGTTGACAGCATGCGAGCGAGAATTCCGTCGCGGTTGATAAAGTGATGTTTTAACGCGGCAAGAATGTGTAAAGAGACTAGGCCCAGCAGCGCGAAGTTCAATATTTCATGCATCTCCTGAAAGAAGTCGGCCAGCATTTTGTCTTTGGTAACCAGGTCAGGCAGCGGAAAAACGCCGAACCAGACTGTTTGAAAGCCCTTGGCAGAACTCATAAGCCAGCCCGAAAGTGGAATGAGCACCAGGAGCAGGTACAAGGAGTGATGCACCGTATGCGTGGCGATCTGCTGCCAGCGGGGTAAAAAGTCAGGTAGCGCTGGCGGGCGGTGCGAAATACGCCACAGCACGCGCAAAATGGCGAGTACCAGCACGGTGATGCCCATCCATTTGTGGTAGCTGTACAGTTGCAGTTTAGTGGGCGACAAGGGCAGCTCGTGCATATAGACGCCAAGGGGGAAGGCGACAAAAATCAGCAACGCGATGAGCCAGTGGAAGGCAATGGCGACCCCCGTATAGGTTGCTGAATTTGTCTGACTCATGATTTTTCTCCCGTAGGTTTTTGAGTTTGAAATGCGTGGCGTAAATTACTTAGAGCTTCTCCGATATGACTGATTTCTGTCGATTGGAGATGGGCGAACGCTTGGCCCATGTAGGCCAAGTGTTCAGGAAATACCTTCTCAAATAGGTTTTGCCCTTTTTTGGTCAGCGTGATGATCTGGCTACGTCCATCGAGGGTACTCGGTGTTCGTTTAACCAAACCCTTGAGCTGTAAGCGATCAACAACGCCAGTAAGTGTGCCTTTCGTTATCAAGGTTTTCTCGACTAATTCTTTTGGTGTCATGCCTTGGTCATTGCCCAGTGTGACGAGAATGTCAAACTGGGCAATGGTCAGCCCCTGCTGGTGGATGTGCGTACTGGCATAGCTTTCAAAGGCCTGATAGCAACGGGCCAACTCCCTTAACATGGAACGGAAAGCTGTCTGTGACATGTGTAATAATGATCAAATTAGTCCTAACTGGAACTAACATAGCAAAATGTATCTCTCCAGTCAATAAAATTACTATTCACTAAGACTAAGGCGCAGTCAAGGACGTCGCTTTACGCTTACTCAGCGAACAGATCGAACAATAAGTTGCGCAGCCACTGACTTGCCGGGTCGCGGTGTGAGCGGGCATGCCAGAGCAAATTGATGTCTGTCAGTGGCAGGTTAACCGGATGGGGGACGTATACCAGCCCGAAGGGATCACAGAGAATTTCTGCCAGCTTGTTGGGCACTGTGGCTACAAGGTTGGTATCCCGCAACAAATAGCCAGTGCTTAGAAAGTGCGACACGCGCAGTTTTATTTTTCGGTGCGGAGCTTTGCTGGCCATGATCTTGTCGAGCAATTCGTAGTCGCTACCTTCGGTGACGATGGACAGGTGATCTGCCGCCTGGAATTCATTTATCCCGAACGGGTTGGTTGCCATGGGGTGCCCACGCCGAAAAGCGCAAACATAATGCTGCTGAAACAGTCGACGCTGGAAAAAGCCGGCTTGCAGGTGTGGTAGATGGCCGACAGCGAAGTCAACGTCACCAGACTCTAACGCGAGCTTGAGTGCATCCCCGGCACCGGCATGGGTTGTTTGTAGCGTAACTTCCGGCGCTTCTTTGGCTAGTCGTTCCATTAGCTTCGGTATCAAATAACTTTCACCAATATCAAAGGCTGAGATCACAAACTTCCGTGAGCTTTTGGCTGGGTTAAAGCTTGTCAGGTGACTGAGCGTTTCTTGAATGGTCGCTAATGCCTGTGCTAACGGCGCAGCTAATTCTTCTGCGCAACTCGTGGGCACCATTCCTGCGGATGTGCGGACAAACAGATCGTCACCCGTTAGTTGTCGCAAGCGTTTCAGGGTGTTGCTCATCGCGGGTTGCGAGAGTCCCAGATTATCTGCCGCGCGTGAAACATTTCTATCGATATACAGACGATGGAAGGCAACCAAAAGATTAAGATCAATCGAACGAAGTTTCATATTTTTTAGCTCTGTACCGTTAGCTGTTGCATATTTGTTATGTGAATGGAAACTATTATATAGACAAGCTTTTTAGATACCTTTAACATTGTATGCTTCGTTCTCGGTTTGCTTTGCTTTTTGCTTGGGTGGGTCCAAGCAGGCCGGGGTGTTAATTTTTCATTAAACCATCAGGAATTGATGCATGAATACGCGTGTAAAAGTTTGCAAGCTGGGGGATGTTGCCCCAGGTGAAATGAAACCGGTTGATGTGGCTGGCTTAAAGCCGATTGCCCTTTTTAATCTTGATGGAAATCACTATGCGACCAGTAATATCTGTACGCACAATATTGCCATGATGACGGATGGCTATTTTGAAGGTGAAGTCGTTGAGTGCCCGTTGCATGGCGGAAGTTTCAATGTAAAAACAGGGGAGCCCTTGTCTTTCCCCTGTGAAATTCCTTTGCAAACCTATTCCGTCACTGTTGAAGGTGATGATGTTTATATCGAGGCGGAAGTAGAAGCGTAATCTTTTGCTGTTGTTTTCTGGGTGTTTGTTTTATTGATCATGTTATAAAAAAAGCAAAAAGCGTGGTTTTTTGTTTTTGACCTTTTCTGGAGATTCTTTATGAAGGTACTCGCATTTGAGCAGTTGGCGTATCGCCATTTCGCGTCGGATTACGCAAGCAAGTACGACTCGGTAACCACCATGCCGTACCACGCACTGGTTGATCGCAAGTTGATGCATCAGGATCACATGCATTTTCTGGATGAGATGATGCATGCCGCGCGTTCCGGATTTGATGGTGTGGCAACAACCGAGCATGAGCAAGCAAGCTATGACATCCTGCCGAACCCGAACCTTCAAATGTCGGCGCTGGCCTATGCGACGCAAAGCGAAGGGTTGAATGTGGGTCTTGCTTGCGTGGGTCGCTCATTGGCCAAGACACGCGAGCCACTCAGGATTGCTGCCGAGTACGCGGTTCTGGATCAAATCAGTGCGGGGCGTTTGGTTGCGGGTTTCCCGATTGGCCTGAGTTACGACGTTAATCGTAACAACGGCATTCCGCCAATTGAGACCCGCGCACGCTTCTATGAGAATCTTGAATTGATCAAAAAAGCATGGCGTTCTGAAGAGGTTTTTGCGTGGAACGGCAAATACAATAAATATGCAGAAGTGAATGTGTGGCCGCGACCATTTCAGGATAAACCGCCGGTATGGGCGCCAGCAATTGGCAACCCCGTGACGCTGGCCGGCATTATTGACAATGACGATAACTTTCTGTACCTCAGCTGGTTTGGCCCCAAGCTCACCGGCAAGCGGATTTTTGATCGTTATTGGGATATGGCTGAAGAGCGCGGGAAAGACCGCAATCCCTATCGCCTGTCATTTGTTCAGGCAGTCTTTGTGGGCGAAACCGATGCGGAAGCTCACCGCGAATATGGTCCGTATATTGAGCAAGGCTACCGCACGGGCCTTGGTGCTATCCCCATGCAATCACTAGGGTTGCCGGGCTATGTTGACATCAAGGGGCTGGAATTCATTATCAAGGATCCGGGTGACTTTGGTATCGTGCCGAAGATGCGTACGATCGAATACAAAGAGCTGGTCGATAATCAATGCGCCATTGTGGGCGGGCCGGAAACTGTTGCCCAGCAACTTATTGAAATAATTAAAAATTTCCGCATTGGACATTTGGTCATCATGGTTCATATCGGCCCCATGCCGCATGAGTTGGTCATGAAGAATATTGATATGCTTTCCAAGCATATTCTGCCTAAGTTAAAGGGAATCTGGGAGGATGAAAACTGGGAAAACCGCTGGTGGCCGAGCGGTGCTCGTTAACAGGAGTTAACGTAGCTTTCCTACATTTATTCTTTTATCTGTTACAGAGTTCCGATGAACAGTCCCGATGTGCTGATTACGTGATTCACGCAGCGCACGCAAAAGACCAGGAGAAAATTTATGTCTGCACAAGTTGTTATCAAAGGCCCGGAGCGCACCGAAGTCGTCAAGGCCTGGAATGATCAAATTGATGTCCGTGTCAAAATTGCAGGGAGTGGCCCGGCATTGGTTTACCTTCACCCTGCCGCTGGTTTGTACTGGGACCAGTTTCTCGACAAGCTGGCTGAAACTCATACGGTGTACGCACCAGAAATGCCGGGAACAACTTTTGGCGACCCGTACGCCATTCACAAGGTGGATACCTTTCTTGATCTCGTTTTGATCTACGAAGAGGTTCTGCGCAAGCTGGGCCTCAAGCGTCCCGTAGCGATCGGCCAGTCTTTTGGCGGCATGCTGATGTGTGATCTGGCCGCGCATTTTCCGGATATTTTCAGCAAGATCATCCCGCTCGACCCCGCAGGGTTGTGGCGTGACGATGTGCCAGTGCTGACTAATCAACTGTACCTTGATAAACCGGAAAATCTGCCAGGCTATCTGTTTCTTGATCCCTCCATTCCTGCCGCGCAGGCCATGTTCACCCCGCCTGCTGATCCTGAAATGATGGTCAAGCATATTGCACATACGGTTTGGTCACTCGGCTGCGTAGCCAAGTTTATTTGGCCCTTCCCAGACCAGGGTTTGGCCAAGCGAATTCATCGTATCAATGTGCCGACGCTAATTATCTGGGGCAAGCAGGACAAACTCATACCCGTAGCTTATGCTGAAGAATTTCAAAAGCGTATTGCGAATTCCCGTGTCGAGATCATCGATCAGTCAGGCCATATTCCGCAGATGGAGCAGTTGGATAAAACACTGGCCTTGGTCAAGGCATTTATTGCCAGCTAGAGTCCTGATTTATGGAAAACAGTTTTTTGATCAAGATCGATGGCACGAGCGAAGAATTCTCTGTTGCCAATAACACTGCGGACACCCTCCTTGGCGCAGCCTTGCGCCAAGGGCTGGGGTTCCCCTACGAATGCAACTCAGGTGGGTGCGGTAGCTGCATGTTTGAAGTGGTTTCTGGTGAAGTTAAAGAACTATGGCCTGATGCACCGGGGCTGTCCGTCAAAGCGCGTGAACGTGGTCGGCGGTTGGCTTGTCAATGCGAGCCAGCCAGTGACTGCGTCATTAAAGTACGCCTCAAGAGTGACTATGTGCCATTGCATCGTCCGGCACGGGTGGCTGCTACTTTGGTTGAGGTACGCAAACTCACGCACGATTTAACTGAGTTTTGTTTTAAAACACCTGAACCGGCAGCTTTTCTGCCGGGGCAATTTGCCTTGCTGTATCTGCCGGGTGTTGAGGGCGCGCGTGCGTACTCCATGTCCAATCTACCTACAGATGGAGGCACCTGGAATTTCATTATCCGTCACGTACCCAAGGGCAGAGGCACTGCGGTGTTGTTCACGCAGCTTAAAACAGGCGATCAAATCGACATTGATGGCCCGTACGGCTTGGCCTACCTTCGTCCAGACAGCCCGCGTGACATTGTTTGCATTGGCGGGGGTTCTGGCCTTTCGCCGATGGTCTCGATCGTTCGTGCCGCTGTGCGTGATCCACGATTAGCAAACCGAAAAATCACCTTTTTCTATGGCGCACGCACGCCGAGTGATCTGTGCCTCGACGAGCTTCTTGCTCGCGATCCGCTTATGGCCGAACGTGCAACCATTGTTCCGGCAATATCCACGCCTACCGAGGGCTGGCAAGGTGAGCAAGGCTTCATTCATGAAGTCATGCAGCAAAAGCTGGCTACGGGTTTTGAAAATTACGAGTTTTACTGTTGCGGCCCGCCGCCTATGACGGAAGCACTCCAGAAATTATTGTTGCTGGACAAGCGCGTCCCTGCGCAGCAATTGCATTTTGACCGGTTTTATTAAAATTCTTGAGGACATTTAAAAATGAGTAACAAGTCTCGTGTATTGGCTGTTAACGACATCAATGGTGCCTGGGCAATTATGCCGACCCCCGCCAAACCTGGTGCTGAAGACTGGCGCATGACGGATACTGTTGATCTGGATGAAGTGGCACGTGTTGCCGAAGAGCTGGTGAAGTCAGGTGTCAATGGTATTTTGTCCTTGGGTACGTTTGGTGAAGGTGCTTCACTCACGTGGGAAGAAAAACGTCAAGTGATTGGCACGATGGTCGAGACCGTGCGTGGGCGTGTGCCTTACTTCTGCGGCACCACGACGACTAATACGCGCGACACGATTCAGCAAACCAAAGAGGCCTACGATATCGGTGCGGATGGCACCATGCTGGGTTTACCCATGTGGCAGATTTGCGATACCAAAAGTGCCGTCAATTTCTACCGTGATGTTGC
>JAUSQB010000013.1 GCA_030652715.1 Rugosibacter sp. | reverse complement strand
CTTTTTTATTGGTGCAGAAGAAAAATCAATTTTGCGCAGGAGCTTCAGGAGCAGCAGCCTCAGGAGCCGGAGCAACAGCTTCAGGAGCTGGAGCAACAGCCTCAGGGGCCGGAGCAACAGCTTCAGCAGCGGGAGCCGCTTCAGGAACCGCTTCTTCTTTTTTAGCGCAACCGGAGATAGCGAAAGCCAGCAGAGCGGCAATCAGAAGTGACTGTTTCATATGTTTATTTCCTTAACGTTAGGGATTACTAATTAGAGAGAGGCCAGTTTCGACTGAGACGAATAAATACATAACTCAGCTCAATCGGGTGCAGATTCTAACATGAGGTTTTTTATTTTTGACAAGGGCTTTATCCTTATATTTCAACTACAAACCCGTTGTTTTTATTCTTAGGCAGGGAAGCGATAGTTGCCAGAGTGCTTCAAATCGCTGCTGCCATGGTTGAATGGCAACTGGGTCTTCACGAATTAAGGCGCACCGTGCGTGGTCGATATGAAATCGACGCACGCCATGACGGGCGTCAGCTAACAAATGCGTGTCGGCTAGCTGGCGCAGATTGTCCGGGCTTTGGCGTACATCAATTGCATGCGTGTAGCGTGCAAAGAGGTTCATTAGCCGTGGCATGTGACTATCCAGCAACTGCGTTTGGTGAATGACGATACGTAATTTACAGGTGCGTTGGGTGTGCAGAAAATTGGCCAGTTTGGTTAAGCGTTGCGGTTCTTCCAGGCGTAATGCGGCCAGGTCGTGATCGAAGATTTCGATGGCGCTGTGAGCGTTATCGATTACTGTGTCAACCGCAGCGCGGTACTCTCTTTCACCCATTAGCAATGTGTAGTGGCTTGAGGCGATCATCACGGTGCAGGCCAGAGAAATCCATCGCAATAGGCTTCATACAGCAGGCCAATGGTGTCATCAATAACTTGTGGGGCAAGGGTTACATTGCGTGGCTGCGTTATTTTCAGGGCACGGTGGTTGGCCAGGTCACGCATGAGGGGCTTCACGTGAGCAGGCATTGTCCAGTCTTCCCCATTGAGATAAAACTGGTTTCCCGAAAACAGCAGTTGGCTGGCAGGGGCGAGTACAACCCCCTTGCGCTTAGCTGCAGCGGCAAAGCGGGCTATGGTCAGCGGATGCTCCGGTGGGTCGAAAAATACGTTGGCTTTAGGCTCGGTGAGCGAGGCCCCCAAGAAGTTGCGTACCGTGGTGCGGTTCCAGCGAATGCTGGAAAGCATGGTTTCTACTTGATCTATCATGGCTGCGCCAATTTCAGCGGCATGCCGAGGCTTTTTCAAGTCCGGGTCACTGTAACGGCCGGGCAAGCTCAGCCGCTCTTGCAAGAAGGAGAGAAACTGCTCGCCTAATTCCTGTGCTGTGGGCGTGCGAAAACCAACAGAAAAAGTCATGCACTCGCCAACGGCGACGCCATCGTGCGCCCACTGCGGGGGCAGGTAGAGCATGTCGCCTGGATTCAGCAGCCATTCTTGCGTAGGACGAAAATCCTTGATGATGCGAATGGGCAGGCCGTCGATCAGGGTTTTATCTTTTTGCTTGCCGATATGCCAGCGCCGACTTCCCATGCCTTGAATCAGGAAAACATCATAGTTGTCAAAGTGCGGGCCAACACCGCCGGTATCGGTGGCGTAGCTCACCATCAAGTCATCCAGCCGCGCATAGGGGATGAAATCAAAGCGCCGCAATAGCGCATCACCCGCCGCATGAGCCAGGTTGACGCTTTGTACCAAAACGGTCCAGGGCAGCGCGGCACGCTTGAGTTGGCGCAATGAAAACGGCCCGTGGTGCATTTGCCAGCCATCAGCGCGCGTTATCAGGCGCGATTCAATATTCTCATCTGTCGCCAGACGAAAGAGGTCATCACGGCTCATGAGTTGGTTGATTTCCGGTACGGCACCGCGCACCAGCAAGGGTTTTTTTTGCCAGTATTCGGCAAGAAAACGTTCCGGCGTCAGGTCGCCGAGCAGAGTAGATAATTCAGGCATCATGGGCCGATTATAATCATCCGTTTTTCCAGATCGCATTATGACCATCGTCACGATTGAATCGCTCGACAATGAAGGACGAGGCATTGCCCATGTGGACGGCAAAGTCATTTTCATCGAAGGGGCACTGCCAGGGGAGCACGTCGAGTTTTCAAGTTATCGCCGCAAGCCGAGTTATGAGCAAGCGACGGTCACGAAAGTGCTGCGTGCATCGAGTCAACGGGTGACGCCGGTTTGTCCGCACTTTGGGGTTTGTGGCGGGTGCTCTTTGCAGCACTTGAACATTGCCGCCCAAACTGCTGCCAAGCAGCGCGTGGTAGAAGATGCGCTCTGGCATATCGGGCGGCTTAAGCCCGAGCAGATTTATCCGCCCATTGCCGGGAGTGCCTGGGGTTATCGTCATCGCGCAAGGTTCTCTGCGCGGTGGGTAGCGAAGAAAGGGGGCGCGCTGATTGGTTTCCGTGAAAAGCACAGCAGTTACGTGGCGGTCATGGATTCCTGCGCAGTGCTGCCGCCTGTAGTGTCGGCATTGATCCCCGAGTTAAAGCAGATGATCGCATTGATGTCTGAACCGGAACACTTTCCGCAGATCGAGGTGGCCGTTGGTGAGGTGCAAACGGTGTTGTTGCTGCGCCATCTTTCGCCATTGAGCCGCGAGGATGAAGGTCATTTGCGGCGCTTTGCCGATGCGCA
>JAUSQB010000167.1 GCA_030652715.1 Rugosibacter sp. | reverse complement strand
CAGGAAGGCAATGTCGGCCTGATGAAAGCGGTGAAGCGTTTCGACCCAAACCGCGGAGTGCGGCTGGTTTCTTTTGCCATGCACTGGATCAAGGCCGAGATTCATGAATACATTCTCAAAAACTGGCGGCTAGTTAAAATCGCCACGACCAAGGCGCAACGGAAGCTGTTTTTCAACTTGCGCAGCATCAAAGCGTCATTAGCGCAACAAGATGACTCGCAGCATGGCTCACAGCGAAATTTTGGTACGCTCGACGTTGATGGCGTGAATATGATAGCTCAACGGCTGGGTGTGAAGCCGGAAGACGTTATTGAGATGGAAACCCGTTTCGCGGGTGCAGACGTATCGCTAGAGCCCACGTCCGACGACGACGAGGATCGTTTTGCCCCAATTGCCTACCTCACTGCAGACAGTTGTGCTGAACCTGTAGCCCTTCTTGAGCGCAAGGAGTTTGATCACTTGCAGGAAGAAGGACTGCAAGGGGCTTTGGCCAGCCTTGACAATCGCAGCCGTGAAATCATTCAGCGCCGCTGGCTGGTTCGCGAGGGGGAATCCGCTGCAACCCTGCATGAGCTTGCAGCCGAGTACAGTGTTTCAGCCGAGCGCATCCGCCAGATTGAAGCTAAAGCACTCCAAAAAATGAAAGGTGCGTTACTCGCAGCCGCTTGAATCTGGATTCAACACCATCGCAACCTGGTAATAGAAAAGGCAGCGTAGCTGCCTTTTCTATTTTCCCGCCAACAGCTTGCTGATGTCCTCAGCAATGCGCTGGGGTGTTTCTCCATATTTCAAGTACAGGCGCAATCGGCCCGACAGATCATACACATAGCTTCCTGTCGAGTGATCGATAGAATAATTCTCCGGCCTTGTTCCCCCTTGTTTTTTGTAGAACACTTTAAAAGCCTGCGCAGTTGCTTCAGTTTCAGCAGCGCTTCCTCTCAAGCCCAAAAAAGACGGGTGAAAAGAAGGCACGTATTGCGCTAGAAGCGCAGTTGTATCTCGCTCTGGATCAAGCGTTATAAAAAGAACTTGTACGCGATCGGCCTCAGGGCCCAACAGCTTCATGGTTTCCTGCAAAGAACTCAGCGTCGTGGGACATACGTCTGGACATTGGGTATAACCAAAAAAAACGATAGTCACTTTGCCTCTGAAATCAGATAGTCGCCGCTGTTTTCCGCCTTGGTCTTCTAAAGAAAAATCTACACCGATTGAACCGCCGGTAAGATCGGTTGCATTAAAGTGAGTAGGTGCGCTGCACCCCACACCGAGAAAAATAGCGAGCAGAGAAATGAAATGTCGCATTAGCGGATGTAATGGTCTATCAATAGTACGGCAAACAGTGCTGAGAGATAAATGATAGAAAAGTGAAATGTTTTTTTAGCCAGCAGATCGCTGTAATTTCGCCAGACTTTCCAGGAATAGACAAGGAATATGGCATCCAGCAGCATCGCGCTGATTAGGTAAACTATCCCGCTCATGCCGATAATAAAAGGCAGAAACGTTACCGCCGTCAGCAAAATGGTATATAGAAAAACATGCAGTCGAGTAAATTCAGGACCATGCGTCACTGGTAGCATGGGTATCCCTGCCGAAGCGTACTCTTCAGTGCGATAAAGAGCCAGCGCCCAGAAATGGGGCGGTGTCCAAATAAAAATAATCAGTACCAGAACCCATGCCTCTGCTGGAACAGAGTTAGTGATAGCTGCCCAGCCTAAGGCAGGTGGCATTGCGCCTGACAGACCGCCGATCACAATATTTTGCGGTGTTCGCGGTTTCAGGAATAAGGTGTAAACAATGGCATAGCCAACAAAAGTGATGAGTGTCAACACTGCCGTTAGCACATTAACCCAGACCAGTAAAATGATCATCCCTAGCGCGCCCAAAGCGGAAGACCACCCCAGTGCAGCATGGGCGCTAATAGCACCGCGTGCTGTTGGACGACTGCGCGTGCGCGCCATGCGCTGATCAATTTTCAGCTCGACTAAACAGTTAAAGGCAGCGGCGGCGGCAGACACCAGGCCGATCCCGATAGTCGCCGCAAAGACTCGCCAAAAGGTCAGGTTTTCGCTTGGCGCCAGCAGCATGCCGATCAGTGCACAGAAAACAATTAACGAGATCACGCGGGGTTTAGTCAGCGTGAGATAGTCGCTGATCATCGAACCAAAGCCCTCGTCAGACATCACGGGAACGGGAGGTATCGGAGCGGCTGTAGTCATGGCATGGTCTGCATTCTGTTCTAATCGAAAAATCTAGCTGTCAGGAAAAC
>JAUSQB010000184.1 GCA_030652715.1 Rugosibacter sp. | reverse complement strand
GGCGGCGGGCGAGTTGTTCTTTGAGTTCTTGAATCGAGCGGGACACGGTGGGGAATGAAAGTAAGCAAAGGGCGCGATTATCCCGCAAAAACCTGTATTGAGCTTTATATAAATAAAAAGCATATCGGTTGAGGTTTTTGTTCCTTTGAGTTTTTTCCGTACTAGGTTAACGTGGGAACTCGAATTCTCTTTCCTCTGTAAGCGCTATGCTGATCCCTGAATATCTTCACGCTCCCATCGTTGGTTTTGCGGTGCTTGGCCTGTTCGTTACCTTCGTACGTGAATGGCTCAAGCCTGATATTGCGGTGATGAGTGTGGTGGCCTTGCTGTTGGTACTGGGGCTGCTCAGCCCGAAGGAGGTACTCGGGGTGTTTAGCAACAGCGCGCCGATCACTATTGCCTGTCTATTCATTATCAGCGGGGCGTTGAGCAAAACCGGCTGCGTCGATCGGCTTGGCGAGTGGCTTGGCGCGATGGCAGGCCATAGCGAGCGCCGCTTGCTATTGGCGATGCTTGCAGTGGGTCTTCTGGTCTCGCCCTTCATCAACAATACGCCGTTGGTAATGGTGATGATTCCAGCCGTGATCGCCATGGCCAGCCGTTATAACGTGGCCCCTTCGCGTTTGCTGATCCCGCTTTCCTACGCCACCATACTGGGCGGCATGATCACCATGGTCGGCACTTCCACCAATATTCTGGTCGATGGTGTCGCGCGAAATCACGGGCTTGAGCCGTTCCGGATGTTCGAGATCAGCTTGCCTGCCATCGTGATAGCGGTGATCAGTTGTGCTTTCATATTTTGGCTTGCACTGCGGCTTCTGCCTGCGCGCGAAACCCTGACCCAACAATTTACCGGTAGTGGCGACCGCTTGTTCATGACGGAACTCTTCGTCCCCGATGGCTCAGGCCTTGTGGGGAAAACGCTCAAAGAGGCGCGGCTGACTACCGGTACGATTAAAGTGCTGACCTTGTTCCGGGGCGACGATGAGCTTTCTGCACCGGATCCGGAAATTATCCTGATGGCAGGGGACAGGGTGGTCGTGCATAGTCGCAGCAGTGCCATGATGGATCTGCGCAGCAGCACTGACCTGGTCGGTTTGCAAGCGCAGGGCGTCGGTCAGCACGACCTTGAAACATTGCGCCGGCGCGGCGTAGTGATGGTGGAGGCGATCGTTGGTCAGACCTCGCGCTATGTGCTGCGCCCGATCCGCGACCTCGACTTGGCGGCACGTTACGGCATCCACTTGATTGCGGTGCATCGAAAAAATGCTTCAATCGCCGATATCGGTGACGATTTTCAGTTGCAGTTTGGCGACGTGCTGCTAGTCGAGGGTACCTCAGCGCAGGTCAAGCGATTCTGCGACAACGGTGATCTGTTTGCCATTACCGACGGCAAGGCATCGGTCAATAACCAGCGCAAAGCGCCGATTGCGCTCGCTACCATCGTTGGTGTCATGCTGCTGGCGGCGTTTAACGTCATGCCGATTGAGGGGCTGGCGATTATCGGTGCGGTGATTGTGGTTGTCACTGGTTGTTTGCGAGCCGATGAAGCCTACAAGTCGATCGAATGGCCCATTTTGTTCTTGATTTTCGGCATGCTCGCCATCAGTATCGCGATGAAAAATTCCGGCCTGGACAAGCTGCTGGCCAGCTCGCTGGTCAATGCAGGCGATGGGCTGTCGCCATGGATGATGTTGTCAGTGGTGATCCTGCTCACTTCAATTGCAACCGAATTCATCAGCAACAATGCAGTGGCGGTGCTGTTCACTCCAGTCGTCATTGGCATTGCCCAGCATCTCGGCGTGGATCCGCGACCCTTTGTGGTCGGGGTGATGTTTGCCGCCAGCGCCAGCTTTGCCACCCCGATCGGATATCAAACCAATACGCTGGTGTATAGCGCGGGCAACTACAAGTTTGCCGATTTCGCCCGGCTGGGCATCCCGCTCAACCTGATTGTGTGGATCAGCGCTAGCATACTGATTCCGATCTTCTGGCCGCTGACCAAGGCTTAATATCAGGCTGGGCCTTGAAGCGCCGCTTGCGGCATGCGTGCTGTTTTTTCATATCGTGACGTTGCTGCATTTCGGGTGTGAGCCGACCGATTATCCTGGGTCATTGGATCAGATTGCCCAAGGATTTTGCCAGAGCCACTAATTCCTTACCGTTGTTCAGTTCGTCAATGAACCGCGATGGAATACCGGATAAGCCCACCTGTGCGCCAACCAGGGCACCCGTGAGCATCGCGCGCGACATGTTTTGTCCGCCGCCATTGATGGCGGACAAAACCGCGCTTTCAAAGTCATCGGCAAAGCGGGTGGCAAGATAATACGCGGCGGGCAGCAGATGATAAATCGCGCACGGCAAGCCATACACGGTGGCGACTTTTGCTGCGGGTTCAATAGAGATTGCCGGGTCAAGCGCTATCTGAGCGGCATACATCGGGGTGAGTAGCGCGTCTGGTGAAGAGAAGTTTCCTGCCTGGGGAATGTCAGCCTTTCCAGGCAAGGGCGCGCCATAGTTTTTTTGCGTTACCGAATGAAAAGGCAGCTCACCTGTTTTAACCAGACCCATGAGCGTCATGGAAATTTCAGGGCTCATTTTCTCGCCCTGAATGAGCTGGCCGAGCACGGCGGCGAAGGCCAGCGACATCGCCATGATGGCCGGATCGTTTTGCGTGAGTTGCGTATTGGCAACCACGTTGTGCGCGAGCTTGCCCGGTGCATTGGTGTAGAGCGCAGACAGCACAATGGCCCGCTCGGCGGATTCGGAAGTGTCCGCCGTGCCGCCGGTCTGCGACCAGGGCAGTTTTTGTTCCACGCGGCAGCGCCAGGCTTCACGCAGGGATTGATTGGTATAGCCGCCGGGGCCATTCATCGGCGTGCCATCAATCTGGGGAAAGAGGTCTTTATCAAGACGACGGGTGAAATCGTTTTCAACATAGCCACCCTGGCTGACAATGGACTGCATCAGCATGACTTGAATCAAACCGGCTTGCGATAGTTGGCCAGCCTGCATGCCTGCGTGATAACGGTCCTTTTTTGGTGTTGTATAGCCGGTGACTGTGCCGTAATCACGACGCAGTTCGTCAAGGTCGTAATACCAGTGACAGCCCAGTCCTAAAGCATCGCCGACGAGCGATCCGATCAGGGCACCGGCTGCGCGGTCTTGGTTCATGGCATCCCCTTAATATTAGTCAACGATGGTGTGGCTTGGGTGTGTACAGGTGAAAAGTCGGTGCTGGCCAGACGGCGAACAGAGAACACGAGAGGCTTTTATGCGCCATTTTTGGCCCATGCGAAAGCCTTGAATTCATCCGCTGGTAGCGGTTTGCTGAAATAATAGCCCTGCGCTTCGTGACAGCCATGCTCGCGCAAAAAAGTCAGTTGCTCGGCGGTTTCGACGCCTTCGGCG
>JAUSQB010000175.1 GCA_030652715.1 Rugosibacter sp. | reverse complement strand
CCGAACGAGAAAGGAAATACGCCAATGAGCAGTTATGCCCTTGAAAAAGCGATGTGGACGGTAGGCACCAGCCCCGAGGAGGCCGAAAAGTTTCGTCAATCTCCAGCGGCTTATGCAGAGCAGTTCAACCTCGATGCCGATGAAAAAGTCAGCCTCGCTACCCTTGCTGTTGGCGATATGGCGCGGCGCGGTGCGAGCACTTTATTGCTGTTAATGGGGTTCATGGCAGTCAATGGGCCCGGTGGAATGGGCGAGTACATGCGGCGGATAAACCAAAAATAATGATGCTGAAGCATATTTTTTAAATCTATAGAAATACAGGAGAGCGCATCATGGCAAAACTTGTCGGGGGATTTTTAATGCCGCATGATCCCTTCATGTCGGCGGCTCCCCATATCGCACCCAAGGAGAAGGTCGATAACACCATGGCCTCGTTCCGTCGGATAGAGGAACGAATTCGTGAATTATCGGCGGACACGATCATCATTATTGGTGACGATCATTACTGCATTTTCGGCCCGCATTGCATTCCACGCTGCCTGATTGCAATTGGTGATGTGGAAGGCCCGGTTGAAGATTGGCTGAACATTCCGCGAGGGCCGATTGCCAATCATCCCGAGCTTGCCCGCCATATCCTGGAACGGGGCTATGATGAAGAGATTGACTGGTCGTTTGCCAAGGCCATCAGCATTGATCATGCGATTGCTGTTCCGCATCATCTGGCGGTGCGCTCGAACCCAAAATTACGCACGATTCCGATTTATCTCAATGCCGCTGTCACACCGGGGATCCGCAGCCAGCGTGCCTATGCGATCGGGCAGAGCATCCGGCGGGCGATTGACTCCTGGCCAGGCGATGAGCGGGTTGTGGTATTTGGTACGGGTGGCATCAGCCATTGGGTGGGCACTGCAGAAATGGGGCGCGTTAATGAGGCATTCGATCAGCGCATCTTGCGCTTGGTTGAACAGGGTGACATTGATGCGCTTCTGGCGCTGACAGATGCCGAAATTCTCGAACAGGGTGGCAATGGCGCACTTGAACTCAAGAACTGGATTTGCGCGATGGGTGTCATGGGCAAGCTCAAAGCCGAAACGATTGGCTATGAGGCGGTGCCTGAATGGATTTGCGGTTGTGGATTTGCAGAAATCAAAGAGGCGGCGTGACACCAGCGCCGACTTTCGCTGTGTTTTTGTTGTGTTTGATGGTGTCGCTGTAACAAAATTTTAGTCATTTTTAAGGAGATAGACATGGTTGACGTCGATAGCTTGGTTGATGTGAGAAATGGCATGCAGGCGAAACGCATTTTTTGGGATGAGGAGATTTATAAACTCGAACTGGAAAAAATATTTGGCCGGTGCTGGCTGTTTTTGACGCATGACAGCATCATTCCGAACGTGGGTGACTATACCGTGACCTTTATGGGCGAGGATGAAGTGCTGGTGGTGCGCCAGCGCGATGGTGGCGTCAAGGCTTTTCTTAACTATTGCACGCATCGCGGCGCTCGCGTCGTGAATGCAGAAGCCGGTAATGCCCGTGGCTTTACCTGTACTTATCACGGCTGGGCTTTTGGGCTGGATGGTTCGCTGGAATCTGTTCCCTTTGAAAAAGAGGTGTATGGCAATGTGTTGAAGAAAGACACCCTGGGCATGAAGGAAGTGCGGGTCGAAAGCTACAAGGGGTTTTGGTATGGCAACTTTGATCAGAGCGCGCCTAATCTTGCCGATTATCTTGGGGATTACCGCTGGTTTCTCGATATCTGGATGGATGGTACGGGTGGAGCCGAACTGATTGGGCCGCCTGCACGCAGCATTCTGAAATGCAACTG
>JAUSQB010000174.1 GCA_030652715.1 Rugosibacter sp. | reverse complement strand
CCACCATATTTCTGAACAATTAACGCCATTGCTATTTCTTGATGAGAAAAAGAATAATTTTACCCGATACCCCGTTGATATCATGGTGACATCGTGCAACTTTTACAATCGCTCGACTTTATCAAGAGAAAACCGTCAATTTTCTTATACGCGGAGCACAAGATGAACCGAATAAAACAACCTGCACCCCCGCAACCTGCACCACAAGAGCGTTGCCCCTGGTGTGGCAGCGATCCGCTTTACATGGCTTATCACGATAGCGAATGGGGTGTGCCTTGCCATGACGAGCGCACGCTGTTTGAATTTCTGCTGTTAGAAGGCGCACAGGCTGGCTTGTCATGGCTCACGATTTTGCGCAAACGCGAAAATTATCGCCGCGCCTTTGACGACTTTGATGTGGAAAAAATCGCCCGCTATGGCGAGCAGGATGTCGCTCGTTTGCTAGGCGATGCAGGCATCGTGCGCAATCGGCTGAAAATTGCTGCCAGCATCACCAATGCACAAGCCACGTTAAAACTTTATGAACAAGGCGGCACGCTGGATCAGTTGTTATGGCAGTTCGTCGACGGCCAGCCGCGCATCAATCACTGGCGCACGATGGCGGAAGTACCGGCTATCACGTCCGAAGCGGAGACCTTGTCAAAGGAACTCAAGCGACGCGGCTTCCGCTTCATCGGCCCGACAGTCATGTATGCACACATGCAGGCCACCGGCATGGTCAATGATCATCTGGTGTCATGCCATCGCCATGCCGAACTCGCCAGTCAAAACTGATAAAGCGCGCTGATGAGACGCAACCACGCCGTCTCATCAGCACCGACTTTTACGACCTTACGTCTTGGCGAATACCAACTGCCCGTTCACCACATCGACGCGAATCGCATCCTTGGCGGCGAACTTGCCTTCCAGCATCTGCCGCGCCAGCGGATTCTCGATTTTTTCCTGGATCGCCCGCTTCAAAGGCCGCGCACCGAATATCGGATCAAAACCCGCTTCGGCAATCAGCGCCAATGCAGCCTCGCTCACTTCCATTGACATATCCATGCGCGCTAAACGCTTTTCGAGATACTGCAACTGGATGCGGCCGATCTGCGCAATATGTTTTTCGTCCAGCGCGTGGAAGACCACGATTTCGTCAATCCGGTTGATGAATTCGGGACGGAAATGCGTCTTCACCTCGCCCATCACCGCGAGCTTGACCACGCCGTAATCCGAGCCGGACATCTGCTGGATCATCTGGCTGCCCAGGTTCGAGGTCATTACGATCACCGTATTCTTGAAATCCACCGTGCGCCCCTGCCCATCGGTCATGCGGCCGTCATCCAGCACTTGCAGCAGCACGTTGAAGACATCTGGATGCGCTTTTTCCACCTCGTCGAACAGGATCACGGAATAGGGCTTCCTGCGCACCTGCTCGGTGAGATAACCGCCCTCTTCGTACCCCACATAGCCCGGCGGCGCGCCGATCAGGCGGGC
>JAUSQB010000166.1 GCA_030652715.1 Rugosibacter sp. | reverse complement strand
CGCGCCCGAGATACCAGGCCACGCCGCCGCCCAGCACAATGGCAATGATCATCAGGCCGATGTTCCGCATGCCCGGCGTGGCGAAGGTAATGAGCGTGGCCAGCAGCATGCCGACGCCCGCCCAGACGATGCCGCGCTTGGCGGTCACGGGGGACGCCATGGCTTTCAGGCCGAGAATGAACAGCACGGCGACGACGAAATAGGAAACATCGATCAGCGCAGTCATTTCGCGTCCTTCTTGTTGGTCTTGAACATCGCCAGCATGCGTTCGGTGACCACATAGCCGCCCGCCGCATTGGCCGCGCCGAGAAATACCGCGAAAAAGCCGATCGCCAGTTGCAGCGGGTCTTGCGCATCGGCCCGGCCCAGCGCCACCATCGCGCCGACCAGCACCACGCCATGCACGAAATTGGAGCCCGACATCAAGGGCGTATGCAGGATCACCGGCACGCGGGAAATGACTTCGTAGCCGGTGAAGGCCGCCAGCATGAAGATATAAACGTAGATGAAGTTTTCCATGTCAGTTGCCTCCTGCGTTTGCCGCCGTGGAAGCCGCGCCAGCGGCTGAACTTGCGTCACCCCCCTGCGCGGCAGGGGGGCTGGGGGGGATGCTGTCACTATTTATTCCGAAAACCTTTTTCACGCCTGCATGCACCAGCTCACCATCGCGCGTGAGGCATGCGCCATTCAGTACTTCATCACTCCAGTCAAGATTCAAAACGCCATCCTTGATGAACGGCGAAATGAAGTTGTAGAGATTCTTGGCGAACATTTCGGAAGCATGCACCGGCATTTGCGCAGGCAGGTTCACCGCGCCAATGATCGTCACTTCGCCCACCTTGACGGTTTGCCCAGCCACTGTACCGGCGCAGTTGCCGCCACCTTCCGCCGCCATATCAACTACCACCGCACCGGGCTTCATGCCGGAAATCATGGCAGCGCTGATGATGAGCGGCGAGCGCTTGCCGGGAATCGCCGCTGTGGTAATCAGCACGTCGGCGTTCGCCACCGCGCGGCCGAGCTTTTCCGCCTGCTGGGTTTTTTCTTCCTCGGTCAGCTCGCGCGCATAGCCGCCAGTGCCAGCAGCCGACACGCCGGTGTCCACAAATTTCGCACCCAGCGATTCAATCTGTTCGCGGGTTTCGGGGCGCACGTCATAACCCTCAACAATGGCGCCCAGGCGCTTGGCCGTGGCAATCGCCTGCAAACCGGCGACGCCCGCGCCGATCACCAGCACCCGCGCCGGGCGGATGGTGCCGGCAGCATAAGTCAACATCGGGAAAAACTTGGGGCAATGATTGGCCGCGATCAGCACGGTGAGGTAACCGGAGACGGCGGCCTGGCTGGAGAGCGTGTCCATACTCTGCGCGCGCGAAATGCGCGGGATCAGTTCGGTGGCAAAGGCGGTGATGCGCCGTGCGTTCAACGCATCGATGCGCTCACGGCTTCCATAGGGGGCGAGCGCGCCGATCAATACTGTGCCGGGGAGCATGGCGTTGATGTCGCCAAGGCTGGGCGGCTGCACGGTGAGCACAATCTGCGCGGTGTTGAGAACCTCGGCGGTACTGGCGGCAATGGTGACTGTGTCGTCTGCGCCAAAAGCCCCGTCGGCGAGATAGCTGCCCATCCCGGCCTGCGTCTCGATGCACACGGCTGCGCCCAGCGCCTTGAATTTTTTTATGACATCGGGTACAACGGCAACGCGCGTTTCGCCTGTGGCGCGTTCGCGAAGGACACCTAGGGTGATCGCCATAGTGCGGATTCTCCTAACCGGGGTTATGGGGCGCTTAACGAATGGAGTGGAACACAGTGCGTGGACGGATGATACCCAAATGCGCGATGAAAAGTCGGCGCTGGTGATACGGCGCCAGATGGCCTGCATCGGGCGGCTGCAGCGGATCTTCTTTATCCATGCTTGCTGCGTGCCTTTTCATGTGCTGGACTTCCCCCATATAATTGACGCCTTGCTGAATGTGTTGCGGCTATTCACAAAAATTATTTTTTGTCACGCAAACCCGTCTCCAAACCCTATCTTTAACACCGCCTTGATTCAGCCTCGATTCAACCCATATAGCAATGGAAAATCCTAATCACATTATTGCCGTTGAACAGATACTGGCTGCCAAGCAGTCCTTGCCCGGCGCTTTATTGCCGATACTGCATGACGTTCAGGACACGCTTGGCTTTATTCCATCAGAGGCCGTGCCATTGATCGCCCGCGCCTTGAACCTGTCGCGCGCCGAGGTGCATGGAGTCATTACCTATTACCATTATTTTCGCCAGTCCCCGCCGGGGCGCCATGTGCTGCGCGTGTGCCAGGCCGAGGCTTGCCAGGCGGTGGGCAGTGACGCGTTAGCAAAACACGCGCAAGCCGCGCTAGCCTGTGATTTTCATGCAACGAGCGAAGATGGCGCGGTCACCCTGGAGCCTGTCTATTGCCTCGGCCACTGCGCCGTCGGGCCCAACATTCAGATTGATGAAACCACGTTGCACGCGCGTGTGACACCTGAAAAATTTGATCAAGTGCTGGCTGAATTAAGAAGCAAACCATGACCACGACCATTTATATTCCCTGTGATTCAACCGCGCGGGCCTTGGGCGCCGAGGCGGTTGCCGCCAGCTTTGCCAGCGAGATAGCCCGGCGGCAACTGGATGTCACCCTCGTGCGCAACGGCTCGCGTGGCTTGTTTTGGCTGGAACCCCTGATCGAAGTGGCGACACCTGCCGGGCGCGTGGCTTATGGTCCGGTAGCGGCTAAAGACGTTGCTTCGCTCTTGCAAGCGGACGTCTTGAATGGCGGGGCGCATCCCTTGTGTTTAGGCAAAGTCGAGGAGATTCCTTACCTCAAACGGCAGCAGCGCATCAGCCTCAAGCGGGTGGGTGTGACCGATCCGCTCTCGGTGGCAGATTATCTGGCGCATGGCGGCACGCGCGGGTTGCGCCGGGCATTAACGCTCACGCCGCTTGAAATCGTCAAGGAAGTCACCGATTCAGGGCTGCGTGGCCGTGGCGGTGCGGCTTTCCCTACGGGCATCAAGTGGAACACCGTGCTGCATGCCGCAGACGAGAAAAAATATATTGTGTGCAATGCCGACGAGGGCGACTCCGGCACGTTTTCCGATCGAATGCAAATGGAAGGCGACCCGTTTGGCTTGATCGAAGGCATGGCGATTGCGGGTCTCGCCGTGGGGGCGAGGCAAGGCTACATTTACGTGCGCTCAGAATATCCGCATGCCATTGCCATGCTCAATGTCGCTGTTGAACGCGCCACAGCTGAAGGCTGGCTGGGCGGGAATTTGCTGGGTTCTGGCAAGGCGTTTTATTTGCAAGTACGCAAAGCCGCTGGCGCTTATGTGTGCGGTGAAGAGACGGCCTTGCTGGAGAGCCTGGAAGGGCGGCGCGGCATTGTGCGCGCCAAGCCGCCATTGCCAGCCATTACAGGCCTGTTTGGCAAACCGACGGTGATTAACAATGTCATCACGCTTGGCAGCGTGCCGGATATCCTGGCCAATGGCGCGGCCGCTTATCAGGCGTTTGGTTGCGGCCGTTCGCGCGGCACCCTGCCTTTTCAGCTGGCCGGCAATATCAAATACGGCGGCCTGGTTGAAGTGCCTTTTGGCCTCACCTTGCGCGAGTTGCTTTACGATTTTGGCGGCGGCAGCTTGAGCGGACGCCCCTTGCGCGCGGTGCAAGTCGGTGGCCCCTTGGGCGCTTATGTGCCGGAATCGCAGTTCGATACCGTGCTCGATTACGAAGCCTTTGCCGCCGTGGGCGCGGTGCTCGGGCATGGCGGCATCGTGGCCTTTGACGACACCGTGGATATGATGAAACAAGCCCGTTACGCGATGGCATTCTGCGCGATTGAATCCTGTGGCAAATGCACGCCTTGCCGCATAGGCTCAACCCGTGGCGTGGAAGTCATTGACCGCTTGGCGGCGGGCAACCCCGGGCAAACCGCTTTGCTGCGCGAGCTGTGCGACACCATGCAAAATGGCTCATTGTGCGCGATGGGCAGCATGACGCCTTACCCGGTACTTTCCGCGCTTAACCATTTCCCTGAAGACTTCAGCAGGAGGCCACGATGAACGCCCCAATGGATAGCCATGCCCCGATCAAAGGATTGAGCATTACCTCGTTGCGCGATCTTGATTACGGCACGCCCGCAGCGCGCGGGCCAGAAAACGACGCAGCCCAGGTCACGCTGACCATTGATGGCCGCGAAATCACCGTACCCGCTGGCACATCCCTTATGCGCGCGGCGGTAGAAGCGGGCGTGATGGTGCCCAAACTGTGCGCGACCGATTCGCTCGAACCCTTTGGCTCCTGTCGCCTGTGCCTGGTGGAAGTGGAAGGGCGGCGCGGTTTTCCTGCCTCGTGCACCACGCCTGCTGAAAACGGCATGACGGTGCGCACCCAATCGCCCAAGCTCGCCGATTTGCGCCGCAATGTGATGGAGCTGTATATCTCGGACCATCCGCTGGATTGCCTGACGTGCAGCGCGAACGGCAATTGCGAGCTGCAGACCATGGCAGGCGTGGTGGGCCTGCGCGACGTGCGTTACGGCATCGGGGAGGTGAAAGCCGCTGGGGGTGGCAATGCCGGTGTCATTGGCAAAACGCACTTGGCAGACAAGAAGGACGAATCCAATCCTTACTTCACCTACGACCCGTCCAAGTGCATCGTGTGCAACCGCTGCGTGCGTGCGTGTGAAGAGCAGCAAGGCACCTTTGCGCTGACGATTTCCGGCCGCGGTTTTGACTCGCGTGTGTCTGCAGGGCAGGATCAACCATTCATGGAGTCCGAATGCGTCTCGTGTGGGGCTTGTGTCAATGCGTGCCCCACCGCCACGTTGACCGAAAAAACCATTATCGCCAAGGGCCAGGCCGAGCACTCGGTGACTACCACCTGCGCTTACTGCGGCGTGGGTTGTGGTCTCAAGGCTGAGATGAAGGGTAATGAAGTCGTGCGCATGGTGCCGTGGAAAGATGGTGGTGCCAACGAAGGCCATGCTTGTGTTAAGGGCCGCTTTGCCTGGGGTTACGCCAGCCACCCGGATCGCATTACCCAGCCCATGATTCGCGCAAAGATTACCGATCCGTGGCGCGAAGTATCGTGGGATGAGGCGGTTAATTACGCCGCGTCCGAGTTCCGCCGCATTCAGCAACAGTATGGCCAAAATTCTATTGGCGGGCTGGTTTCATCTCGCTGTACCAACGAGGAAGATTACCTCGTGCAAAAAATGGTGCGTGCGGCCTTTGGCAATAACAACGTCGACACCTGCGCCCGGGTATGCCATTCGCCTACCGGCTATGGTCTGAAGCAAACGCTGGGTGAATCAGCAGGAACACAAACGTTCAAGTCGGTGGAAAAAGCGGATGTCATCATGGTCATCGGCGCAAATCCAACCGATGGCCACCCGGTGTTTGCCTCGCGCATGAAACGGCGTATCCGCGCAGGCGCCCAGCTGATTGTGATTGATCCGCGAGCGATTGATCTGGTCAGCTCGCCGCATGTCAAAGCCGCGCACCATCTCAAATTGCGGCCGGGCACGAATGTGGCTGTGCTCTCAGCTCTGGCGCATGTGATCGTCACCGAAGGTTTGGTGGATGAGGCTTTTGTCGCCGCACGCTGCGAGCCTAAGGCGTTTGGGCAATGGCGCGAGTTTGTCGCTCGGCCAGCCAATTCGCCCGAAGCACTGGAAGCGGATTCTGGCGTTCCTGCCGCTGAAATCCGCGCGGCAGCCAGGCTTTATGCCATGGCTGGCAATGGCGCAATCTACTACGGGCTGGGCGTGACCGAGCATTCACAAGGCTCAACCGCGGTGATTGCGATTGCCAATCTGGCCATGGCCACGGGCAACGTGGGGCGCGAAGGTGTTGGCGTGAATCCGCTGCGCGGGCAGAATAACGTGCAGGGTTCGTGCGATATGGGTTCCTTCCCGCATGAACTGCCGGGTTATCGGCATGTGTCTGACACGATTACGCGCACCTTGTTTGAAAGCCACTGGGGCGTGGCGATTCAACCTGAGCCGGGCTTGCGCATTCCCAACATGTTTGAAGCGGCGATTGATGGCAGCTTCAAAGGCCTGTATTGCCAGGGCGAAGACATTGCCCAGTCCGATCCCAACACGCAACACGTGACCGCCGCGTTGCAAGCCATGGAGTGCATCGTGGTGCAGGACTTGTTCCTGAATGAGACCGCCAAGTTTGCGCATGTCTTTTTGCCGGGCTCGTCCTTCCTCGAAAAAGACGGCACCTTTACCAATGCCGAGCGGCGCATTTCGCGCGTGCGGCAAGTCATGCCACCCCTGTCTGGCAAGGGCGACTGGGAAGCGACGATGGCGCTGGCCAATGCGATGGGTTATCCCATGCACTACACGCACCCGTCGCAGATCATGGATGAGATCGCG
>JAUSQB010000148.1 GCA_030652715.1 Rugosibacter sp. | reverse complement strand
AAATGGCTGCGGCGCGGCTGGGTAACGTGGCAGATCGTGCGAAATCTGAGAAGCAGGTAACCCGTGCTCGAATATCCAGCACCTCGGACAAGTTGATTTTTATGAGTCAGCGGGTTTAGCTAAACGCCGGGGTATTTCCTTTCTGGCGGCACAGTGACATGGCACAGCGCTTGCATAAGCTTTGGGCATGTTGCGCATTCTTATCATCGACGAATCCCGTGCGCGGGCCGCAGAGCTCAGTGCGGGTCTTGTCATGGCAGGTCATCAGGTAGCCGCCGTATTGCCTTCTGTGCTGGATTTGACGGCACAGATTGAGGCCATCAAACCGGATGTCATTTTGATCGAAACCGACTCGCCTTCGCGCGATACGCTGGAGAATCTGGCGGTGATGTCGCGCAACATGCCGCGTCCGGTGATCATGCTGACGCATGAGAATGATGGTGATGTGATGCGCGCTGCGTTCAAGGCAGGTGTTTCGGCCTATATCGTGGATAACCTTGACCTGGCGCGGTTAAAGCCGATTGTTGATGTGGCCATTGCGCGCTTTGAAGAGCATCAAGGTTTGAAGCAGGAAGCGGCGGCGGCAACGAAGAAACTGTCGGAACGCAAGGTGGTGGAAAAGGCCAAAGGCATTCTCATGCAAACGCGCGGGCTGGATGAAGATCAGGCGTATGGCGCGCTGCGAAAATTGGCGATGGAACGCGCCCAACCTTTGGCTAAAGTGGCGGGCGATGTGGTCGCAATGGCCAAGTTCTTGTTGTGACTGGCGCGCATTATTCCGGTGCAAAAAGTGACTTTGTGCGCTATTGCGGTGCAGCATATGCGTGCTTGTCGCCGTATCGCCAGCGCCGACTTTTTACGCAGTTTTCTTGAAATCCCGGTAATAGCGGGCCTTAAGTCGAGATTGAACACTGCTGGCACGCTGGTTGCTTTGTAGTCTCTGTGCGCTGAATCAACGGCGGTTCGGCGCAAAAGACAACGGTGTCTGTTTCATGCTCATTGATATTTATTCAATATCAATAGTGAGCTGAGACGGATGCCGTTTTTTTTTGCCATTCTGATGAATGACCTGACTTTGGAGATCGCAATGAATCATGAAGATAGCTTGCCACCTACCGAGATTACAAAAGCAGCTACGGCACCATCTGACGATACGCAAAAACGACGTGATTTTCTGCGCCAGGGTGCAATGCTCATGACGGGCGCTGCGCTAATGGGCATGGTGCCGCCGGGTGTTCGCTCGGCCGCCTGGGCGGCGGGGTCGGATGCGCCGGAGAAAAAAGAAGTGCGCATCGGTTTTATTCCGCTCACCGATTGCGCGTCGGTGGTGATGGCGGCGGTGAATAAGTTCGACCAAAAATACGGCATCAAGATTATTGCCAGCAAAGAAGCTTCGTGGGCTGCGGTGCGCGACAAGCTGGTGAATGGCGAGCTGGATGCAGCGCACGTGCTCTATGGCCTGGTGTATGGCGTGCATCTGGGCATCGGCGGGCCGAAAAAAGACATGGCGGTGCTGATGAATCTGAACAACAATGGCCAGGCCATCACTTTGTCGAACCAGTTGAAAGATAAAGGCGCGATCGATGGCCCGTCACTGGCCAAACTGGTCGCTAAAAAGGAACGCGAATATACCTTTGCGCAGACTTTCCCCACCGGCACGCATGCCATGTGGTTGTACTACTGGCTGGCAGCGCAAGGTATTGATCCATTCAAGGATGTGAAGAACATCGTTGTGCCGCCGCCGCAGATGGTGGCCAATATGCGCGTGGGCAATATGGACGGCTTTTGCGTGGGCGAGCCCTGGAACAACCGCGCCATTATCGACAAAATCGGCTTTACGGCGGTGACAACGCAGGACATCTGGACGGATCATCCGGAAAAGGTGCTCGGCACGACGGCAGAATGGGTTGCAAAAAATCCGAACACGGCGCGCGCCATGACAGCAGCGGTGCTGGAGGCAGGCCGCTGGATTGATGCGTCGCTGGCGAATCGCCGCCTCACGGCGGAGACTGTGGCGCAAAAGAGTTACATCAATACCGATATGGATGTAATTCTCGAACGCATGCTGGGGCGTTATTCCAATGGTTTGGGAAAAACGTGGGACGACAAGAATCATATGAAGTTCTTCAACGATGGCGCGGTGAATTTTCCCTATCTCTCCGATGGCATGTGGTTCCTGACACAGCACAAACGCTGGGGTTTGCTGAAGAGCGATCCGGACTATCTTGCCGTGGCAAAACAGATCAATCGCATTGACATCTACACGCAAGCGGCAGCAGCGGCCAAGGTGGCGTTGCCGAAGAGCGAGATGCGGTCGAGCAAGCTGATTGACGGTGTGGTGTGGGATGGAAAAGACCCGAAGAAATATGCCGCATCTTTCAAGATTCATGCTTGAAGTTTTTTGCACGAAGGGAGCACATCATGAGCGCAGTCATGGCGTTTAAAAACAGGGGGTCGATGCCGGTGGCAGAAGCGGATACGGCGTCGAAAGTCGTGGTTGAAGCGGCAGCGTTACCTCAGGCTGCCGTATCACCAGCACCGACTATTACGGATATTGTGCAGGCTAGCGCGCAAGAGGTCTCTCCTGCCTTGGGACAGAAGCCGGGAAGCGGGGCGCGAATAATTAACGGCGCGCGTGAATTGGCCAAAGCCGTGATTCCGCCGCTGCTGGGCATTGCCCTGCTGCTGGGCCTCTGGGCACTTGTTGCCGTCAAAAACAGCTCGATTCCCGGCCCGATGCAAACGTGGGATGCGGCGACGACGTTGTTTGCGGATCCCTTCTATCGCAATGGCCCGAATGATCAAGGCATCGGCTGGAATGTGCTTTCCTCATTGCAGCGCGTGGGAGTCGGCTTTGGCTTTGCGGCGCTGGTGGGGATTCCGGTGGGCTTTTTGCTGGGACGTTTCAGCTTCATGAACCGCATGTTCGATCCTGTCATCAGCCTGCTGCGTCCAGTCTCGCCACTTGCCTGGTTGCCGATTGGTTTGCTGGTATTCCAGCGTGCTGATCCGGCAGCGACGTGGACCATTTTTATTTGTTCCATCTGGCCAATGATTCTGAATACCGCACAGGGCGTGCAGCGCGTGCCGCAGGATTATCTGAACGTGGCGCGTGTGCTGGGCTTGTCGGAAGACAAGGTGATTACCAAGATTCTCTTCCCCGCTGTGCTGCCCTACATGTTGACCGGCATTCGTCTATCCATCGGCACGGCCTGGCTGGTGATTGTCGCAGCAGAAATGCTGACCGGCGGCGTGGGCATCGGCTTTTGGGTGTGGGATGAATGGAACAGCCTCAAGGTTGAGCACATCATCATCGCCATTTTTGTGATCGGCATGGTGGGGTTTGCGCTGGAGCAGATGCTGCTGTTGCTGGCCCGCCGCTTTACTTACGAATCACGCTAAGGAGCCGCTATGAATACCGCCATGAAACCCATCGTCAAAATCGAAAGCGTTGGCCAGGAATTTCCTGCGCGAAGCGGCCGCTTTGTTGCCCTGCATGATATTAATCTGGCGATCAGTCCGGGGGAGGTGGTGTCGCTGATCGGCCATTCGGGGTGCGGCAAATCCACTTTGCTCAACCTGATTGCCGGCTTGACTCGGGCAACGCATGGCGTGCTGCTGTGCGATAACCGAGAAATCACCGGGCCGGGGCCGGAGCGCGCTGTGGTGTTTCAAAATCATTCCTTGCTGCCCTGGATGACGTGTGCTGAAAATGTGATGCTGGCCGTTGAACGCGTCTTCGGGCGCAAAGAAGGCAAGGCGAAACTCAAGGCGCGGGTCGCGGCTGCACTCGACATGGTGCATATGGAACACGCGCTGGATAAATATCCGCATGAAATTTCCGGCGGGATGAAGCAGCGCGTCGGCA